>JAIJEI010000211.1 GCA_022739095.1 Bifidobacterium sp. | reverse complement strand
GATCAGAGCCAGCACGATTTGTAGGGCGATGATGTACCACGCATATTTCGCGGAAATCAGCATCACCGACGTGGCCAGGATAAAGGCGATGAAACTGTGACGCGGCAGACGCACCGGAGCGGCAATGGCCGGGATCTTACGGGTGCCGACGGGACGCCAGGTTTGGACGAGTTCGTACCAGACGCCGAACCACCAGACGAACGAGAACGCGAACAGCGGCGACTTGGTGATTGAAATCGTGGCGAACACGGCCAGTGGGCAGATCATGAAGAACAGCAGAATCAGGAATCGGGCCAGGCCGCCGGCCTGCGGGGGAGCGGCGGAATCCGTTGCCGTCTTTCCTATCCACGGCCGGTTCAGGAATCGGTTGGCGGCGGCAGCGCAGCAGAACACGGCGAACAGCGTCTGCACGGCGGCCAACGTCACGATGCCGGCATCGTTTGAGCCGGTCAGATGCCTTGCAAACGTGACTATCGCGCCATAGAACACGGTGAGTACCACATTGTGCTGGTCGGTCAGATACGTGGGGTCGGACGGCCACATGTAGTGCGCGGTGGGGTAGATGTCCATCGGCACGAAGGAGAAGAAGCCGATATAGGGCTGTTTCAGACCGGTCCATTGGTTCCAGGCCCAGCTGAATTCACGGATCTGTGAGCGGAGATCCGCGCCGAATGCGGCCAGCAGAGTGGTCGGCACCCAGAGCCAGCCGACGAAAAACACCAGCATAAGCTTCCAGAACCGGTTCGTGCCGCGTGTGATCCAGCGGTCCAGAACAGTGACGGTGGATGTGACGATAGCGCGAACGGTACGACGGGTCTTGGCTGGTTGGTCGGCAGTCTGATCGGTGGCGGTCTGCGATGTTTCGCTATTCTGCTGATGGTGGCGTAGGCGCTCGCCGATAGCCCTCGGCAGTATGCGCAGGCCTGCTGCGAATCGCACCATCAGCGTGATGATTCCGAGATATATCAGGAATGACACGACGAATATTGCGGTATTGGCCCAGTTCCAATGTGCGAGGGTTCCGTTTTCCTCGTCCCAGTACAGCGGGCCGACCGCCGTGCACAGTGCAAGCCACAGGCAGGCCAGCACGGCCAGTGTCCAGCGCGCGGCAGCGCCCACGCGCGCAAGATGCGGGTGGGACTGGCGGCTGGATACGGCGGCAAGCTTCGCGGTGGCTGGTGACGTCATGACAATATATGGTAGCCGCACAGGTCAACGGTTGATATTCGATGTCTGCCGGGCATCGCCATTGTTCGCAAGCCAATACGACGGCCGGACGCATGTGCGGGTTTGTTAGATGCGGAATTTCCGAAGTTGTGAACGTTAACACGGACTATGTGGGTGAAAATGGTCGATTTTGTGTGCTTTTTCATGGAATAACGCGGGTAAAAAACGGCGCGACCGAGGTAACGTAGTGTCCATGATGATTGCTTTGAAAGCTGCAACACCGCAGCTACCTAGAACTCAAGCCGTCGCCGATCACGTGGTTGCCGTGGACGAAACCGATTCGACCAACACTCTGGCCGCGCAGATGATCAGCGATGGTTCGTTGACGCTGTCCGATTACAAGGATGGCGAACTGGCGGTGGCCGTGGTGGCCGCCGATCGGCAGGTCGCCGGTCGTGGGCGCAACGGCCATACATGGATCAGTCAGCCCGGCCGTTGCTCGACGATGTCCTATGCCGTGCGCATTCCGCGCGCGATCGCCACCGACGAATCCGTCAACGGCTGGCTGCAGATGATCGCCGGACTGGTTACGCTGGATGCGCTGAACGGCATGATCGAGGAGTATGGTGCTGCGCCAAACCAGCCGGACTGCTTCCTTGAGCTCAAATGGCCGAATGATGTGTTCTGCCACGGGCTCAAGTTGGGTGGATTGCTCTCAGAGCTGGTGATTCCACCGTCGTCCGGCGCCGAAGATGCTGCCGATGACGACGTCGTCATCGTGTTTGGCGTAGGTCTGAATCTAACGCTGGGTACCTGGCAGCTGCCCACCCCGCAGTCGACTTCGCTGCAGCTGCATGTCACGGGCTTGCCATCGTTTGGCGAGATGCGCGATGCGGTGGCCGAGCGTCAGGTCGAGGGCTTCCGTGAGCGGTTGGCGAAGTTCATCGCCGATCCGCAGGGCCAGGCCGAGGCGCTGCGCGAGGAGATGAAGACGGTGTGCTGGGCGCGCGGCCGTCAGGTCGAGGCGCACTTCACGGACGGTACCACGCTGACCGGTGAGGCGATTGGTCTCAACGAAGACGCTTCGCTGATTCTAAGAACACAAGACGGCACGGACCATACGGTCCGCACTGCCGATGTAGGAGTGCTGTAGTAGCCGGCCAGTAGCTAGCTGGTAGCTCAGGTCAGCGACCGAGTTTGGACAAGCCTGCGGCGGCCAGAGAGGCCACCACGGCCTTGATGGCGTCGCCGATGACGAAGCCCATGGAAGCCAAGGCCACGGCGGCGAGTGGTGCACCGGTCAATGCGGACTGGATGACGAAGCCGAAGGCGTACACTACCACGACGCCGCCGACCAGCGCGGCCAGCAGGTAGCGGCCCGCAGTGCGCGCGGCGGGCCGCGAAGGACGAAGTGTCGGACTTGCCGCGCAGCAGGGCGATGACCACCACACCCGGCAGGAAGCCGAAGAGGAAGCCGGCGCTCGGGCCGACCAGGGCCAGCGTGGAGGTGCCGTCGGCGAACACCGGCAGGCCGACCGTACCGGCCGCCAGATAGGTGGCGACGGCGGCACCGGCCTCAAATGAATCCGGCCCTGTGCGGGCGAATCGTGCGGCGATGGACCGATGCCGGTCCGGTCGCCTTCCGTTCGCCCGCAGATGAGCCTTCCCCCGAACTTACGGTTGCCATCGTAGAGGTGTTCGATTTCGTGCGGTTTCGTATCAACTTACAAAATTGTGAGGCTTCTGCTGTTTTCGTGGGTTAGGTTCTTGGTTGTGGTAGGCGTATGTCGAGTCCGCCGCAGCGGAGCATGACGGGGGCGATGAGATTGTT
>JAIJEI010000210.1 GCA_022739095.1 Bifidobacterium sp. | reverse complement strand
GTGACAGCCCAGCCGGAAAAAGTCGACGATACGCAAATCAATCCTGAGACGGAGCCCGTCAAGGATAGCCCCGCACGTAGAATATCTAAGACCAGTCTCGAACACCAATCACACGGAGCCGAACTCACTATGAAACCGCAACTCGGAGACACGATTCTCAACCGATACACCTTGGTATCATCGTTGCGTGAGGAGCCTGGCATTCAGGTATGGAAAGCCAACGACCGTGTGCTGGCAAAGGATTGCCAGTTGTTCATCATTACCAATCGCAGCGCTTTCGCCGCAATCGATGAGCTCGCTGGTCGCATCGCCGCCACTCGCCCTGATCGTGTGATTCCCGTACTGAAATACCGTATGGAATCCGACGTGCTTCTCATTGTCATGCCGGTGGATAGTGGCCAATGCCTGACCGACTACATGGCGGATACCGCCAAGCCGCTCAGCTACAGCGCCATCCGGTCGATTATCGGAGAATGCGCCAACGTGCTGCGCGAGGTCATTGCGGATACTTCCAACGGCATCGTCATCACAACCGACACCGTTCGAGTGACTACCTCCGGTGTGCACATTGCCGATGCACCATGTGCCACGATGCTGGCCGATACGTCCGCTACCGATCTGCGCACGGACGGTCCCGAACGGTATGCGATTCGTCAGCTTGCGGCATTGCTCTATGCCCTGCTGACACGCACGCCAAGCCAAGCGACGCCCACATTCAATCTGCGTGCCTTGCCGCAAGACACCCCTGGCGAATTCCGCGTGATTTGCAAGCGTGGATTGGCCTTGAGCGAGCCCGACGAGCATACGTTGCCAATGGCTGCCCTTGTAGAACTCGACGCCTTGTTGGGTAATTGGAAGCCGCTCTCTGAACTGAGCGATGTTGATATCGCTTTGCCGAGCGTGGAAAGCGATTGCTCGATTACCAAGGCGATACTGAAGCCTGCCAATGAGACCGATATCGTGCCTATTCCCAGCACGTTGATTAACAGCAGCAGCCTTCCGGAATTGTCTATTATCCCTTCCCTGCCGGTTCAGCCTGCCGCAGTCCCCGCTCCGCACGCGATGTCACCGGTTCCTCTGCCTGATGGGCCCGGTACTGCTGACGGCAACCAGTCTCAGTCTGATGCCCGCCGTCTGTTTGACTTCAACCTTTCTGACGCCTGGGAGCACGAGAATCTTTCCGGTGAAGACACCGGTGACTGGTACAGCGAAATGAATCCGGCCCCCACCGGCGGCCCGGGTGATAATACTCGGTTGACAGTGCCTATTGTTACCGGCGGTATTTCCGATGCCACCGTGGGAGAGACAACCAGTCGTATTCCCATGTTCGACGCCAGCGGCCGTGCTGTGGCTCCTGGCGAGGAATCGCTGCGTGCCTTGGAAGAGGAGCAGGCCCGCATTGCCGAAATAAGCGCCATTCCTCCGAGCTTCACACCGAAGGATGTGCCGGATGACGAGGATGGCAGCAAGCTGCCCGATGAACATCTGTTCGGCAAACTGTCGACCAAGGTCGTTGCCATCATTGTGGCTCTGATATTGGTAGTGACAGCGGCTGTTTGGGCAGTGCATGCGTTCCGATCCTCCGGGGACAATCCTGCCGACGCTTCCAGCAACTCCCGTGAAGGTGACTGGCCTGATATCAACGCCGACGCTGTGCCATTCGGTGGCAGCAAGAACGCGACGAACGGTGGCACCACTGACGATTCCTCAAAGTCAAGTGATGCCACTCAGAGCGAATCCAAGGACTCGGCATCAGACAAGTCCAAGAAGTCCGAGACTGCTGATTCGTCGTCCAAGAAGTCCGGCGATAAGGATTCCAGTGCCGTTCCTCAGCCGCGCCACGAGAACAACACGGCGTTTACGATTTCCAGCGCCAACTTCCTGTCGAATCCCGGCGGCCAATCCGGATACGCATACTACATGCACCTTGACCAGCCGCAGGATGCGTATCGTATGGTCATCACCATCCGCACATCCGGCGGTAAGGGCTATATTCGCGCAAATACCACTGGAGACCCCACTCAGGGCGAGCAGGTGGCCGAATTCACCTTTGCTGAAGGTGGCACCACTGAGGTGAAGTTCACCAAGGCTGTCAATACGCAGGATCTGCTGTTGTGGGTGCCATCGGATAGTCTGCCGCAGAACCAGCTGTACATCAAAAAGGTGGAGGTCTTCTAATCGGCATCTATGCCGATGCTTGACCCAAGAAGGGGCGGTACCGTTCGCATACATTCGACGGTGCCGCCCCTTCTTCGCGTCTGGCTGAATGACACGGAATATCGTATGGGGGTGTGACAATGTTTCACGTGAAACATAACGTCATCATTATTGGTTCTGGTCCCGCTGGCTACACGGCCGCCATCTATCTTGGCCGTGCAGGTCTCAATCCTGTTATGGTCACTGGTGCGTTATCGCCAGGTGGACAGTTGGTCAACACCACTGAGGTGGAGAACTTCCCGGGATTCCCGGAAGGTATTCTTGGCCCGGATCTTATGGATCGCATGAAGGAACAGGCCAAGCGCTTCGGTACAACCTATATCGCAGACGATGTCTCTTCCATCGAGGCGTGTGAGAGTGATTCGGTCAAGCCGACCTATCGTGTAACGCTTTCCGACGACTCCCAGTTGGAGGCATCGGCGCTTATCATCGCCACAGGGTCGTCATTCCGTAAGCTTGGGGTGCCCGGCGAACAGGAGCTGTCGGGACATGGCGTCTCGTACTGCGCCACCTGCGATGGCTTCTTCTTCAGGAACAAGCCTATCGTGGTCGTAGGCGGTGGCGATTCGGCTTTTGAAGAGGCATTATTCCTGACCCGATTCGGTTCTTCGGTCACCTTGATTCACCGACGCGATAGCTTCCGTGCCTCGCAGATCATGGTGGACCGAGCCAAAGCGAATCCGACCATCACCCTGCTGACCAACACAGTGGTGACCTCCATTACCGGCACCTCCTCCCCCACACAGAACACCGGTGCACCTATTGCCATTCCTGGCTTGAC
>JAIJEI010000209.1 GCA_022739095.1 Bifidobacterium sp. | reverse complement strand
CCGTCCAGTTCGATGAGGTAGTCCTTGCCGTCCGTTTCGTCCTTCTGCACGAAGGCGTAGCGCGGCGAATCATTCAAAGAAAAACGTGCGAGTCTCATGGTGCCAAGCCTACTCCTTGGCGGTTCCTTCCGCAGAAGCATCCGTCCAAGGAGCAAGCAGACCGGCCTTCAATCGACCAAAACGCACGTTCGCTGGGATTGCTACTTTTCGGTCCAGGTTTTGTCGTACAGCGACTGGCCGCTTTGCGTGTGCATGATGACGCGCAACGATGCCTTGCCGCTGGAGGCCTTGCACATCGAGCCCAGCAGATTCGCGGTGGATTGATAGGTGCTGTCCATAGCATCCAGTGAGGAAGCGAAGGTATCGCCTAGCGAGGCGTAGCTGTCGTCGAGCACGTACTCGTACACCAAGGTGTCACCGTCGACACGGTAGTTGAAGGTGATGCCAGCGATGGCCAAGCCCTTGCCCTTGCCGCCCTGTTTCTTAATCTGGTTGAGGCCCACGATGCTCAGGATCAGACCGAGGAGTGAGACAAGGAACGAGCAGATGAAACCGGCAATAGCCAGGCCGTTGTACTTCCGGTTCGCTTCAGGCGGCCCAGGAAATTTGCCCCCGTCATCGACGCGACGTGGCACTTTACCAATTCAGTCAAATAATTGCTTCACGAACATCAATTACGCTCAAACTTTGTGCATTCGGCGCGGTCTCCAAACCAGCTGTTCAAACCACTCTCTGCGGAGCGATTCTTGCGTCAGAAGACGGGCAGCCCCTCGACTGGCTCGTAGCGTGTGGCGCGGCCACGACCACGAGATTGCGCAAAGCCGTCTTCAACGAGACTTCTCAGCAGTACCCGAGCACGCGAGACCCCTAATTCCATATGCTCCGCTAATTCGGAAGTTGATATGCTGCCTTGACTCACAAGATACTGTAGCGCTTCTGATTCCGATTTGGAGAGGTGCCCCACGGAAGTCCAGGATTTCATGGACTCGCTATTTGCTGGCGTCATAACAGATCCGCCAAGGTTTGTGTACCGTACTACAAGTTTTACGCGATCAGGACGAGTTAGCACTTCCAGCAGTGGATGCGGCGCGCCAACAGAATCACAACCAGCTCGCATCACATCAAAGCCACTTCCTGCTTTTTCACCGATACCGATGAGAAAAAACATTTTCATGAGGATAGGATTGCGTGCATCAGATATTCCACCTTGCTCCGCCTCGGCCTTTGTAACACGGAGCCGCCCAGGATTGATAAACTCGATGGTTGATTGGCGCCTAATAATCACAGTGCCTCTTCTACCCATATAGTCCGCATGAACGATAGCGTTGGTTAACGCCTCGCGAATAGTGATTTCCATGGGATTTTCATCCATACGTCGCGCTTCTCCGTCCAAACGGAATGGGCGCGGCACCGCCTGCCGCAGCCTACCATATACTGACTGCCAAAAATCATATAAGTTACCGGACCAAATTCCGTCAGTAGAGGTAATGCGATCATCCCAACGATCGAGTCCAATTTCTTCACGATAGTCAAGGAAATAATTTGCGAATTCCCGCACGATATCATATTCGCGCCCAAACATCAGCAATCCAGCAATAGTTGGATGCAACTGATTATCTTTGGTAGAACGAGCAAGCGCCTGCAGACGCACGAGAAAATCTTCGTCATTGAGGTTACGCCACGGATGGTTCGGGCGAATCCTTTGAAAATAAGAACGGTACGAGGCAATCGTGCCTGAATCCAATGCGGAACTACCCAAATCTTCCACGATACGAAGATCCTGAGGAGTGTCACTGCCATCGCGAAACATTGCTTTGCTTCATCCCGGTCGCAATGGTAGTCATAGACTGTCTGGTAATTTGTCTTTGGCCTTTTTCGCCTCAATACAATTATCTTCTCGAAGTAGCCTCACATCCGACTCGGAAAGGCCGGCAAAAGAAATCAACTCAATAACGTCAGAATTCGCCACTTTATACGCCTTTCCGCCAGTTTTTCATTCTGGGGAAGCCGAGCCATGTTCGAGCAGCGTCACCGTTGTAGATGACTTTGTTTTAGCTTGTCGCTAGAGCGAAGTCATCTGCATGGCCTCGTTGCCAAGGCCAGCTCCAAGCCTCACGCGACTCCCGCCGCCGCTTGGTTCGCGTTTCACAGGGGCCGGCATTGTCCGACTGCTGCCGGTCTGTCTTACGTCCTCTCCACGCGCGTTTAAGGTCTCCGGGGCACTCCCGGCGACTTGGATGTTGATGGCCGCGTTCAGGTCGCGGTCGATGGCAAGCCCGCACTCCTCGCAATGGTAGACGCGTTCGGACAGGGGCAGCTTGGCTTTCACCGTCCCGCAGTTCGAGCAGGTCTTCGAGCTTGGATACCACCGGTCGATGACATGCAGTCTCGCGCCGGCGCGTGCGGTCTTGTATTCCAGTTGGCGGCGGAACTCGCGGAAGTCCGCGTCCAGTACGTGCTTGGCAAGCCTCCTGTTATGGCTCATGCCCTGCACGTTGAGGTCCTCGATGCTGATGTCCGTGTAATTGTCGGCGAGCCACGTGGTGAGCTTGCCGATGTTGTCGGCTCGTTGGGCGGCTATGCGGGCGTGGATTCGGCGCACGCGCCCCAACGCCCTGTTGCACCGTTTCGACCCGCATCCATGGTTCGCGCCCCTGTCGCGGCGGCTCAACGCCTGTTGGGCGCGGCGGAGTTTCCGCTGCGTGCGGACGTAGTTGCGTGGATTGGGGAACGTGGTGCCATCCGACAGGGTGGCGAGGGTCCTGACGCCCAAATCCACGCCGACCTGACGATCATGGTTCTTCCGTTTCCTGTTTTTCACGGGAACGCTTTCGGCGGGACGTTCGACGGTGAGGGCCGCATACCAGAAGCCCGCATGGCGACTGACGGTCATGCGCACGATTCGTCTGCCGTGGACGCGTTCGGCGGCGTTCTCCATGCAGTGCACGCGTCCGATGCGCGGCAGTCTCAACGCCTTCGGGTCGTCCCCGATAAGGCCGAAGCTGCCGGTCGTGTA
>JAIJEI010000208.1 GCA_022739095.1 Bifidobacterium sp. | reverse complement strand
ATGCCGAGTCCGCGCCCGTGCGCGGCGATAGGCGTATCCTGCACATACAAATGCCATTCGTTGATATCGATATCCTGATACCACCACATCGAATGGTCGATGGACGCATAGGAAATGCCCGGCGTGGAAATCGACAGTCCGGCGCGGCGCAGCACCGGCTCCATCATCACCTGATCGCAGCCGAGTGCCAGCATCGCACGATGCATGACCTGCGGCACATCGACGTGGCCATCGGCCTTCATCCACACCATCTGCTTGCCGGAATCATGCTCGGCGGAATCCTTGTCCGCGCGCAACATCACGGTCGGCGTCACGTGGCGGATATCGAACGGCGATTTCTCGGCATAGTAATTGGCGAACGGCGATTTCTCGGCGAACGGCTGCATGAGTTCCTTGGCGGAAGTCAACGTTTCGGGATCGGGCAGGTTTTCCGGCATCGGATCGGCAAATCCCACACCCTCCTGACCGGTCTCCTGGAAAGAGGCGATGGCCGTGAGAATCGACCCCTCGGCTTGGGTGACATTGACCCGGCGAGCGGAGAATGAACGACCGTCGCGAAGGTTCTCGACGTCAAACAGCAGGTCTTGACGAATATCGCCGGCGGCAATGAAATAGCCATGTACCGAATGCGGCAGGCGTGAAGGGACCACGGTGTTGGACGCGGCGATCACCGACTGGGCGATGACCTGGCCACCGTAGACGCGGCCGGTGGGGAAGTACATACTCTCGCCATTGATGTATGTGTGATTGCGGTAAGCGGAAGGCTCGCCCAACTTCAGCACCTTCACCAGATGGTCCAATGGAGTTACGGTGGTTGCCTGAGCCATGGCGTTCCTCGATTCTTGTTCTGCTGTGTTCGATATTCGGTTATCGTATTCCAACCTATGGTTGGCAGTCTATCCGGTGGGGGTTAAGAGTTCCGGGAGCGAAATGTAACGAGACTGTTTGGAAGGTAAACGGTTGGTTATGCGGTGCGTTGCCGCTACGTTGCCGCTGCGCTGCCGGTGTGTTGCCGTAGGCGACTGCGGGATTTTATGGGATGCGGGGCGGGGCAGCCATGGGGCAATTATGAGGAAAGCCGCCCCTGAGGGACGGCTTTCGACGTATAAAGCGCGTTGTGGCACTAATGCCGGCGTATCTCAGCCGCGCACGAGCTTCTTGTGCAGGCGGTGCGGGCGGGCCGCATCCTCGCCGAGTCGGGCCACCTTGTTCTCCTGGTAGGCATGGAAGTTGCCTTCGAACCAGTACCACTTGGCCGGGTTGTCGTCGTCGCCTTCCCACGCGAGGATATGCGTGGCGACGCGGTCGAGGAACCAACGGTCGTGGGAGATCACCACAGCGCAGCCCGGGAACTCGAGCAGTGCGTTTTCGAGGGATTCCAGGGTCTCGACGTCCAGATCGTTGGTGGGCTCGTCGAGCAGCAGCAGGTTGCCGCCCTGCTTCAGGGTCAGGGCCAGGTTCAGACGGTTGCGCTCGCCGCCGGAAAGCACGCCGGTCAGCTTCTGCTGGTCGGTGCCCTTGAATCCGAAGCTGGCCACATAGGCGCGGGTCGGCACCTCCACACCGGCCACCTCGATGAAGTCGAGGCCGCCGGACACGGCTTCCCACAGGTTCTTGTTCGGGTCCAGGCCCTCACGGTTCTGGTCCACGTAGCTGATTTTGACGGTGTCGCCGATCTTCAGCTCGCCGCTGGTCAGCGGCTCGAGGCCGACAATGGTCTTGAACAGCGTGGACTTACCCACGCCGTTCGGGCCGATCACGCCGACGATGCCGTTGCGCGGCAGCGTGAAGGACAGGTCGTCGATGAGCACGCGCTCGCCGAAGGCCTTGTGGATGTGGTTGGCTTCCAGCACGGTGGAGCCCAGGCGTGGGCCGGCCGGAATCTGAATCTCGGAGAAGTCGAGCTTCTTGTTGTTGCGTGCCTCGTTCTCCATCTGGTCGTAACGTTCCAGACGGGCCTTGTTCTTGGCCTGACGGGCTTTGGGGGAGGAGCGCACCCAGTCGAGTTCGTTCTTCAGGCGTTTGGCGAGCTTGGCGTCCTTGGCGCCCTGGATCTCCAGACGCTTGGCCTTGGTCTCCAGGTATGTGGAGTAGTTGCCCTTGTACGGGTACAGGTGTCCGCGGTCGACCTCGCAGATCCATTCGGCCACGTTGTCCATGAAGTAACGATCGTGGGTGACGGCAATGACGGCGCCCTTGTACTGGTGCAGGAACTGTTCCAGCCACAGGATGGATTCGGCGTCCAGGTGGTTGGTGGGCTCGTCGAGCAGCAGCAGGTCCGGGGCCTCAAGTAGCAGCTTGCACAGGGCCACACGGCGGCGCTCGCCGCCGGAGCACACGTTGACCGGGGTGTCCGGGTCGGGGCATTGCAGGGCGTCCATCGCCTGTTCGAGCTGGGAATCAAGATCCCAGCCGTCGGCGGCGTCGATTTCGGTCTGCAGCTTGCCCATCTCTTCCATCAGGGCGTCGAAGTCGGCGTCCGGATTGGCCATCTCTTCGCCGATCGCATTGAACCGGGCGACCTTCTCGGCAATCGGGCCGAACGCCATCTTGATGTTCTCGCCCACGGTCTTGGTGTCATCCAGCGGCGGTTCCTGTTGCAGGATGCCGACGGTGAAGCCCGGGGTCAGACTGGCTTCGCCGTTGCTCACGGTCTCCAGGCCGGCCATGATCTTCAGCAGGGTGGACTTACCCATGCCGTTCGGGCCCACGACGCCGATCTTCGCGCCGGGCAGGAAGCTCAGGGTCACGTCATCGAGAATCACGCGGTCGCCGTAAGACTTGCGGGCCTTGATCATCTGAAATACGAATTCTGCCATATAAGTGTCTTATCCTGTCTTATCGTTGCAATTTCAACGTTTTGCCGGGCTTGGATTCCGTGATGACACACTGTGGAACGATGCGTCCGGTTTCGGGGGTTCCGAACGACCCGTTTGATGCCGCCCGTCCCTGGATTTCCGTGTCATCGCGGCGCCTCGGTCCCAAGCAAAAGCACCTTGTGGATTATCCCATATCCCATCGTCAT
>JAIJEI010000207.1 GCA_022739095.1 Bifidobacterium sp. | reverse complement strand
CGGGTGCCGACGTTGCCGCCGATGATCTGCACGCCGTCGAAGGCGGAGTCGTGCTTCAGGCGGGAAATCATGTCGAGTGCCAGACGGGCCTCACCGTTGGCGGTGTCGACCACGAGCACATCCACGCCGGCCTCCATCAGAGCGGAGGCACGCTGCCAAGCGTCGCCGAGGAAGCCGACACCGGCGGCCACGCGCAGACGACCCTGCTCATCCTTGGTGGCGTCCGGGTACTGCTCGGTCTTGACGAAGTCCTTAACGGTGATCAGGCCGGTCAGGTGGCCTTCCTCGTCAACAAGCGGCAGCTTTTCGACCTTGTGCTGGGCGAGCAGACGGTGGGCGTCGTCCTTGGAGATGTTGGACGGGCCAGTGACCAGGTTCTCCTTGGTCATGACATCCTTAACCTTCAGGGTGTCGTAATCCTCGGAGGCGATGAAGCGCATATCGCGGTTGGTGATGATGCCGACGAGCTTGTTGTCCTTGTCCACCACCGGCAGACCGGAGATGTGGAACTTGCCGCACAGCTTGTCGAGGTCGGCCAGCGTGACCTCGGGGTTGACGGTCAGCGGGTCGGTGATCATACCGGACTCGGAACGCTTGACCACATCGACCTGAGCGGCCTGGTCGTCGATGGACAGGTTGCGGTGCAGCACACCGATACCACCGTTACGAGCCATGGCGATGGCCATCTCGGACTCGGTCACGGTATCCATGGCAGCGGAGAGGACCGGGGCCTTCATCACGATTTTGCGAGTCAGATGAGTGCTGGTGTCCACTTCGGAGGGAATGACATCCGTCTCGTTCGGCAGCAGCAACACATCATCATAGGCAAGGCCGAGCTTGGCGAAAATCGGGGGAAGGGGAGCATACGCCGACTGGGCGTTTAATTCATCAAGGTTTGTAGCCATGTAAACACTATATGAAAATGCGCTGACCTTCACGACACACGCTTGTGAACGCTCACTTATCCGCTGCCGGGTCCTGCACCTCACCCACCTGCGAGTCCCGCGAATCCGCAGGCGAATCAGTCATCGAATCCGCTGCCTGAGAGCCAATCGAATCCCGGCTCTCCCCTACTGCAGACTGCGATTTAGGCACTGCATACTGCGCGTTTTTACGTGCGGATTCGAGCGTCAGGTTCTCGGCTTGGATCTCGGGAATACGATGCCGCAGATAGGGGTACATCGTGGCTATGGTCAGCACCACCACGGCGATGGCCATGCCCACGGCCACATGCTGCGTTTTGAAGAACAGAATCGTCAGCGAACCGAATGAGATCAGCGCGGCCCATCCCCACAGGATCAGCACGGCGCCACGCACCGAATGCCCGATCTTCAGCATGCGATGGTGCAGGTGCATACGGTCCGGATGCATGGGCGACTGGCCTTTGGCCAAACGCCGCACAATCGCCAGACACATGTCGAGCACAGGCAGGAACAACACCAGAATCGGCAGCAGAATCGGCATGAACACCGGCAGATAGATGCTGGCATGAATTGAAGCCGGGTCAAGACGTCCGGTCATCACAATCGAAGCGCAGGTGATGAGATAGCCAAGCAGCATCGAACCGGAATCGCCCATGAACAGTTTGGCGGGATGCCAGTTATGCAGCAGGAAGCCCACGCAGATACCCACCATCATCACGTCGATCAGCGTGGCCAACGAAGCATAACTCGGGGAAGACCGGGCGATGATATACGAATAGGCGGCGAACGCTATGCCACCAATCGCCACGATACCGGCCGCCAGACCATCGAGGCCATCAACGAAATTGACCGCGTTGATCGAGGCGACGATCAGGAATGCGGTGATCGCCATGGACAGACTCGGCGAGGCGGTAATCAGCGAACCGCCCAAAGGCAGTGAGATGATCTGCAATCCGCCCCAAGCCACGAATACGGAAATCAGCAGCTGGCCGGCAAGTTTCAGCATCCAATCGAGATCCCACAGGTCATCGGCCATGCCCAGCAGACTGATCATGATGCCACCGGCAAGAATCACCCACATCTGGTAACTGCCGTTGAACAATCCCGAGAGAAAGGACAGCCGACTGGCGAATACGGTAGCCACGGCAAAACCGATCAGCATGCCAAGGCCACCCATGCGCGGCGTGGGAATGGTGTGCACATCTCGGGCACGCACCTCGCCAACCGCACCGATTTCGATGGCGACGTGGCGAATCAGCGGAGTCACCAGCCAGGTGACGCCACCGGCGATGGCGGCAATCAGTAGGTAGATTCTCATGCGCCGAGTCCCCCGCCGTTGAGGTGGAGGGCCTTGCGAATCACGTTTTGGGCGATGACGCCTTCACGCAGGATCTCGATGCCGTCGCGCGCATACGGATCGGCTTTGACGACGGAGCTGGAGACATGGCCTTGGGTGGGGCCGCCGTCCAGATACAGGTCGACTTCGCTGCCGAACGCGTCAACCGCCTCCTGGACGGTCTGTGCGCTTTCGTCGCCGGAACGGTTGGCGCTGGACGCGGCCAGCGGACCAGTGGCCTTGAGAATCGCGAGGCACAGCGCCGAATTGGGTATGCGGATGCCCTGCGTGCCGGGGCGACCATCGGCGGTGTCGGCCAAAGTCTCCAACGTGCAGTCTGGCCGGGCTACGGCGATCGGCGAGAACGCTCCGGGCAGGAACGCCGCCGACAAACGATTCAGCGGAGACGGCAGGTCGAGACCGAGCTCATCAAGCTGGTCGGTGGATGCGAGCAGCACCTGCAACGCCTTATAGCGCGGGCGACGCTTGAGCCGGTAGATACGATCGATAGCGGCCTTATTACGCGGATCGCACGCCACTCCATATACCGTATCTGTTGGAATGACGACCAATCCACCATCACGGATGACACGCGCCGCCTGCGCCAGCGATTCATCCGTGACTTTCAGCGTTGTTCCGCCCTCCACGCTCACGCCACCTCCGTTCGCCTGTGTATTCACAATCTACCATTGCACCATTGCGCCCCGACTTGCATAGTTCATCATCGCTCGTTTGCCGTACTGCCGTTTTCCGATTCGCCCCACACGCACAGACCGT
>JAIJEI010000020.1 GCA_022739095.1 Bifidobacterium sp. | reverse complement strand
CCGGTGTACGTACACCGGCGATGCTTGCTACACACCAACCGCCCCTTCCGGGGAGGGGATGGTCGTATACCGGTCAGTTTCACCGGCACGCCACGCCATGCGCGGCGGACACGGGGTCACGTTTCGCATGCCGCCGCATGGTTCCGTTTCGTGTCCGCCGGCATCACGGCCGGCGTCGTTCTACGATGCGGGGCAACGAAGAACACTCACCGTGAGGAGCCTGTCATGGCGAAGCCGAGGGAACGCAACCGGGCGATGCGCGCCATCGCCGACGACGCATTGGACGCCGAACTGGAGGCGTTGAAGCGCAAACGCGGCGAGCTGTCGCGTTTGGGCATCCTATTGGATGACATGCGTTGGGCCGCGGAACGATTCCGCGACGCCGCCCAATCGTTCTGCGACGACCATCACATGCCGCGCGCCCAGCTCGTGCGCACGCTCAAAATGGAGCCAAGAGAGACCGGCATGGCGTTCCATGCCGTCACCCCCGACTACGGACAGACCAACCCCGCCGATAGTCACGGCGAAATCCATGATGGCGAGGATTCGTCCCTCGAATCCGACGACCGACCGGCATCCACCGCCGATGCGCCGGAGATTGCCACGACGGAAGACAACGCCGCAACGGGGAATGCGGCTGATGCCGGTGACGCCGGAGAATCCGGTTCGATTGGATTGGACCCGGAGGGGTTGCGATTCGGTTTCCCGCGTCTTGGCGGCTACGTTGGATGATATTGGCGGGATACGGGAGGTGACGGCGATGCCGATGCTGCTGGTGGTGCTTGGCCTGTCGCTGGCCGTGGGCGTGATACGTGTGATGATGCGGGGCGTGGCCTCGTGCCTTGCTCTGCTCGCGCACCCGTTGCGGCTCGTGGTGTTCCTTTCGAACGCCGTGTTCACGTCGTTCGCCATGCTGTCGGGACTGCTCATGCTGGCGTTCCTGCTCATGCATTTCCTCGCCGGTACGGACGCCCCGGCATTGGACGGCTCGTTCGCGCTGGTCGTCGCCACGTTCCTTTTGACCGTGCTTGCGAGCATGCTCATGGATCGGTGCGACGCATGGCTCCGCCGACGCTCCGCCGGCCACGGCTGAACACCATCCGTCGCCACTTGGCTCCGGCAGGCGCGGGCGCGCATGCGCGCCGTTACGTTTCGCCATCCGCGCCCGGGCGGGGCGGAACCCGCATTCCGGTTCCGCCCCACCCGTCGCCTATTCGGCGACTTCCGACATGCTGGATGCGTCGTCGGTTTGCGGCACCTCATCGTCGTCCGGTTCGCCGTCCTGCCCCATGCCGGCATCCTCGCCATCGTCGTCGTCATCGATTGGCATGAGGGAACCGTTGAGGGCTTCGCCCTCCGTGTCCGACGTGCGGTAGCCGAGCGTTTCCAACACCTCGTACAACGGCGCGGCATGTTCCGCGATGGTCGCCGCGTCACGCCATGTCGTCCAGCTGACGCGCTCCTCGGCCAAGGCGTAGAGCAGTCCGAACGCGGCCCGGTGCGGGTCGCCGGAAATCATCGCGGTGACGGACTCGCGCAACGGGTCTTCGACCTCGTCCTCCGACTCCCCGTCGCCGGTGTCGTCGCCCGCCGCGCCGGTGCCGGTGATGCGCTCCCACACGCCCTCGGCATGGCTGTCCCATTGGTCGAATCCCTCGGTGAGCGCGTCGAGCGCGAACCATGCGGACAGCAGGGCGACGGCCTTGCCGATGCCCTTCGGCTGGGATTTCAGTTCCATGAGATGCGTCACGAACGCGACGCGCAAATCACGGCTTGCCCGCGCGAACTCCTTGGCCGGTGCCGTCTCGCGTTCCTCGCGTTCCCGCTCCTCGCGCCAACGCGCCTCCCTCGCCTCGCGGGCCGCGGTCTCGGCCTCCTCGTCCACGGTCTCGTACAGGGCTATGCCGCGCGCCCATGACGCGCCCTCGGCCCGCACCCCCACGACCGGCGTGGCACCGTCATGGCAGTCGCGCCACGCGTCAATGGCCTTGGCGATGTCGCCAGTGGTCAGCATCGTGGTGCGCCGCAATCCCTTCGGCGAGTCATACCAGTTGTCCGCGTTCGGCTGTTCGTCCGAGGCGTCGATGCCCATGCGTTTCAGCTCGGCGCGCGCCGTGTCGAGCCATTCGCGCCATGTCTGCTCCTGACGGGCGTGTTTGACGGCCATGTCCCAGTTCCTGCCGCCCGCCGCCTCGGCGAGTTGTTCCTGAAGGTCGGGATGTCCGTCGAAGTCGGCGATGGTCTCCCAGTCGTCGATGCTCAGCTGGGCGGTTCCCGTCTTGCCTCGTACGTTCTCGCCGATGGCGGCTATCTTCAGGCGTCGGCGCACCAATGACGCGGAACGGCCGGTGCGTTGCGCCGCCTCGTCCACGCCCACGCCCAAATCGAGAAGCCCCTGATAGCCGTCGGCCTCCTCGATGACGGTCAGGTCGGTGCGTTGGCCGTTCTCCACGAGCATGAGTTCGCGTTGCTCCCGTTCCGACAAATCGGCCACCACGGCGGGCACCCGGCCCAGTCCGGCGAGCTTGGCGGCGGCGAGGCGGCGATGACCGATGACGAGCAGGTAGCGTCCCTGCGGGGCGGGCGTGACGAGCAGGTTCTGCCGGATACCCTGCACGCGTATCGAATCCGCGAGTTCCGACACATCGCCCACGTCGCGGCGCGGGTTCGCCGGGTTCGGGTCGATGAGTCCCACGTCCAGCATGACGATGCTCGATTCGTTCGCGCCCTCGCCGGTCGCGGCGGGTCGTTCGATAATTGCGGTTTCCATGATTGTCTCCTTGAAAAAATCAGATGATTGGGATTGGCCGGGGCTCCCGACGTGGGAGGCCCCGGTCGGATTGAATCCGCGGGGACGCCCGACGTTCAGCGTCGGCGTCCCGTCCATGCGGGGCGGATGCCGTGCTCGCCGGCCGCGAGCACGAGGGTCGCCAGCGAACAGTCCTCGTCCAAGGCCAAGGCCTTGAGCGCGCGCACCGCGGCCACGGTCGAACGGTCGGCCATCCACATCAGGTACGCGCACGCCGCCATCGGCTGTGCCTCGTACCCGTCCGGCGCGTCGGCCGTCACCGATTCCAGCAACGCCGTCGCCCGCCCCCAGCGCCGCATGTCCGGCTGACAGTCGGCGTCCTTGAACGCCCGTGACAGTTCGCACGTGACCACGGCCGCCGACTCCATCGAATGCGGCCGGGCGTACAGCATGTGCAGTTCGCCGCCGCCCATTTCGCGCAACGCGGCGAGTATCAGCGCGTCCCGCATGCTCAGGTACTCGGTCGCCAGCACCGCCAGCGTGACGCGCTCCTCATGGGAGAAGCCGCCACCGTCGCGCGACAGCAGGCCGTTCCACCTGTCCATCAGGGGCGCGAACCACTTGTCGGCCGCCTTCTCGGGGCCAAGCTCCCGCCTGTCCTGACGGAACCCGTCGCGTACGCGCTTCGCCAGTCCTGTTCCCGCCGTGCGGGTATCCACCATGTCGTTCATGTCCATCGGTCCTTTCCGTGTGGTTTCCATTTCGGACACCACCCGCCTGCCATGCGCGCAGGCGAAGCGACCGGAGGCGTGGACCGCGACGATCCGGGCCATAGCGAAGACGGCATGCTGGTCCGCCGTCGCAGCGCAGGCCCGGGAGCGGCACGGGACACGGCGCAGGAAGCGAAGACGGAGCGCATGGCATGCTGGTGGTGGCCGCAAACCCCTCGTCAGATTCCACGCGGCCCACCGCCGCGAGCACGCGAGCGGCCAGACAACACCGTCATGCGCGCAGCGCATGGCCCGGGGCCGCGTTCCCACGCCGATTGCGGAGAGTATGTCGAACAGCCCCGCCTGGAGCATTCTCTCCGCAATCGGCGCTGGCGCACAAATCAAAATGGATGGATCTGTCATCTGGAGATGCCAAATATGAGTTCTCTGGTAGACATGGAAAGCCTGAATCCGCGATAATGAAGAGTTGTATTATCGGGGAAGCGGCGAAGAAGGCAAATGTGCAGGACACCGAAGATTATTTCACCGCTCAAGCTGGTTTGGAGCAGTCGCCGGACAGCTCTCGTGCGTTGTCCATCACGTTCGGGGATCGGCTATCGGCATGGGCTCATCAGCTGAGAGGGGAAAAACTGCTTCGTTTTATCGCGACGACGTTATGTATCCTGGGAACGCTGGGAATACTATTTCGTGATTATGCGCAATCCCGAGCGACTGTCGGCACGGACTATTCCCTCATCCGATTTCTGGACGAAGGATCCGGCATTTGGTATTTTCTTCTGTTGTTCTTGTTGGGTGCCGTCAGCGTGATGGTTCGGGCAAAAAGCCCTTTGATGCTGCTGACGTTGGAGCTCGTCGAGTTATTTTTGGGGGTGTCATTCGGAATTGTACTGCATTCCTACACGCAGGTTGCGTTTCTCGTTGTCATTTACCTATGCATCCGACTGCCCTTGTATGGTCAGGCCATGTGTGCTTTGGGCATGATCATCATCATCATGTCCCAATATTCTTATCCATCTTATCTGCAGCCGCACTACTTGTTGCTCCTGTACGCTATCGCGGCTGTCGGAATCATATCCTCGTTGCTGTCCATAGCACGTGATCGTCATGCGGCAAACCGGCGACTGTCTGAGGCGCAATGGCGTGCCGCGGTGTTGGCGGAGGAAAAGAACAAAACTGAGCGGCGACTTCGTATGGCCAATGAATTGCATGACAGTGTCGGCCATGGACTCACCTCGATCATTGCGCTGTCCCAAGGAGGAGAGGACTGCGCAAGAACCGGCAACGACGCCAATCCGCAGCTGGCTGGCGCTTTCGCCGAAATCTCATCGATAGCGAAAGAAAGCCTGGGGAACACGCGACGTATTCTGAAGGTCTTCAACGAGGAAGAAGCAAACACACCTATCAATCGTGTGGGGCCCGAGCCCGTGAATCAGGATGACGTACTACGTCTACGGGATTGGGATGATATCAGACCGGTACTTGAGCATATTCGTTCGACCGGCATCATTGTCATATTCACCGAAACAGGAAGTCGAGTTGACGATCCACGCCGTTCCGACCTGTGCTTCGCCATCACCCGTGAGGCTCTGACCAATGCTCTCAGGCATGGCAGCGGACTTACTCGTGTTGCTGTAGCTTGGGATCATCTCGAAAATGGCGGCACATCGATCTCGATTCGGAATAATGGCCACACGTATGGACGACAAAGGAACGAGGTCGCTAGGAAAAACAATGCGAGGGGCGGGACGGGGCTGAGCCGGTTGGCGCAAAGGATCGCGAAAGTAGGAGGCACGCTCTCATATGGCCCATCCGAAAGCGGCTGGACGGTCAAAGCACTGATTCCATAAGACGGAGGTAAGGATGAAGGATCCAAGAAGCGACGTCATTCGGGTCATGCTGGTCGATGACATGCGTGGAGCCAGAACGGGATTCATGATGATGCTGAACAACGCTCCAGACATCATCGTCAGCTGTCAGGCTGCGGATGGGGCCCAGGCAATCGGGTATCTGCGAGAGTCGCCTCATCAATTGCCCGATGTAATTCTCATGGACGTGCGCATGCCGGTCATGGACGGCATCGAGGCGACAGGCATCATCAAAGAGGAATTCCCCCAAATCAGAATACTGATTCTGACCACTTACGATGAAGACGACTACGCTTTCGACGGTCTGGCGCGAGGAGCTTCGGGTTTCCTGCTTAAGGATGCCACGCCGAGGCAATTACGTGATGCTGTTCATGCCGTATATAACGGCGATGCCATTCTGACCCCGCGTATCACAGGCGAAGTGATTAACCGTGGTGTCAGGACCATATCGGATAACGCCCGTATCAAATTACTTCGGGGGCTGTTCAACAGCCTTTCCAAACGGGAGCATGAGGTAGCGGAGCTCGTCGCGACAGGACTGTCCAATCAGGAAATATCCGAGCGCATGTTCATCGAGACGGCATCGGTACGAAGAACAGTGAGTCGGGTACTGGCCAAAATGCACATGCGAGACCGAGTTCAAATCGTCATAGCTTGGTATCAAGCAGGCCTGGATCAGATGACAAACGAAAGCGCCACTAGGTTTTCCACTGGCAATGAATGAAACGTTTCGCTCACTTCTATCGTGGTGTTTGTCATCTTCAGATGACAAACACCACGATTCTGTTCTTGGGAAAACAATTAATCCTGCTTAACTGAATATATATGTCACTCAGGCATGTGAGGCACAACCTATCATGTCACTTCTACCATCCCCTATTCGAGATTGCACTTCATAAATGCACTTAGGGGGGGGGGACTTCGATTTTTGCGGCTTGGGTGAGGCAAGGAAAGGAAATCAATGTACAAGCTGCCGAATCCCGCTGCCCCTATTCTCGCTTTGGAGAACGTTTCCCTTAGCCATGCTGGCCGCGAACTACGAGGCGTCTCTTTTGCCGCTTATGCCGGTCGCGTCACAGCTCTGATAGGCCCCATAAACGCCGGGAAAACAAGCATCCTGCGTATACTGCTCAATCTTGAAACGCCAAGTTCAGGGCAGATCCTCATCTGTGGAAAGCCCTATATCCGGCTTGACGATCCAAAGACTGCAGTGGCTGCTGTGCCCACCACGATTCCTCATTCCTCTTACTGTTCGGCAGGAACCTATCTACGATGGAAAGCCCTCTGGTCCGGTGCGCCGGATACTCATTTGAACCATGTCGTTCAGATGACCGGATTACAAAGCGTTCTTTCATGCAAGCTCAAAGCTCTCACAGTGATCGATACTGTAAAAATCAGGTTCGCAGTAGCACTACTGAGTAACCCGAAGGCCCTGATAATGGACGAGCCATTCCAAGGCCTTGACCAGCGCAGCACGGCATGGGTGCAAGAGCAGATACGGAAACAGGCAAACCGTGGCGTAGCGATGCTGATTTCATCCGAGCCGGACGAGCGAGTGGAATCAATCGCCGATGATGTAGTGATTCTAAATAGGGGCATGGTGACGCGAGAAGGTTCTCTCGGTCAACTTCGAAATAACCACGACACGTTGAGACAGTTTTTTCCGTCTCTACACGACTAACTCACTTTTGAGAGCTGGGTGTTTGTCATCTGAAGATGACAAACACCCAGCTCTTCCTTGGATATGCACTCTATGACGGATTAACTGGAATTGCATGTGCCCACATGCAGTCCAACCTATCAATGAACTAGGGAGTTGATCATGAAGCAGTATATAGCCCCTACGGTGGAGACCATCGCTTCGTTCCGCGAAGCCACCAATGGCTTATGGTTCGGTAAGTATGTCGATATCGGCGGAGCCAAGGCACCGTTCCCTTGGGGATCGAACTAATCGGACTGGACATCAATTTCACGCCACGTATAAGGAGCGCTCGATATGCAGGCGCGGCTCCAATCAAATGGCATGATGAGCCGTCAGGAAAGAGCATTGCCGCTTATGCATGAGCATTCGGAACAGATCGCAGCCAACCGTCATAGGAAGTCCCAAAATGAATGGTGCGACAATGGCGCGACTACCGCGAAGACAATTGTCAATATACCTATGCTGAGCGGCAATCGTCTGTTTTGGACTGATGACGGAAACAAACCTGTCATATCGGATAGCGCGCTCCGGCTCGTTCAATCGAAAAAACGATCCTTGAACTGGGAACGCATAGCAATGGAGCTGGTACCCTCCCTCCCCAACAGCCTTCAAGGAGATGCTTCCTTCTGGAAGGGGATACATTCCGTGCCGGTGTCAACGACACTGCACATCGATGGGTGTCAACAACCTCGATACACATCATCAAATCCGCTGCAGAACATTCATAATTCGGAACAAGAGCTCGTGTCAGCACTAAAAGCACGATTTACGGTGCTGGCGAATCACTGGTCGCGCGAGGCGCCGATATCAGTCGATGTGTCGGGCGGAACGGATTCTGCCGCCACCGCATACGTGTTCAGTCGCACCGAAGCACACATGGCTCTATACCATGAGATGCCTGATGACCCGGACAATCACGATGCCGAATGGGCAGTCGGGATCGCCACAGACATTCGACTATCACTTACCAATCTCGGCATGGTCGCCGACGGCAATAAATCATTCACGGTCTGTGATGAATACCCCAATGGCATGAAGCCTGAAGAACCAATCTATTGGAGTGACATCGAGGGTTATTTCAGCCGTATAGCCGAACTGGGCGACGGTACTCCCCATATTCATGTCACAGGTTTCGGAGGAGATGAATTATTCGCGTCGCTGCCGGCCTCCGCATGGAGCTGTCTGCGTGAGCATCCCACTCGCATATGGGACACAGCGAAACGATATAGTGCGGATTACCGCATGTCGATGTGTCAAGCAATACATGACTTAATTGATGATACTAGTCTCGGCGATGAGCTGAGTTCATCGTTCCGAATCGCCGAATGTAGATCGACACGTCGCATCATGCCCTGTGGATGGCACGATGCCATCCACATTCCCGATTTCTTGACCAGCAAGGCGCGAGAACTCCTACACAGCACGGTCATATATCAATTGGAACATGAGGACATCCAGCCATTGAATCCCGACCGAAGCCGTCATCAGGCCCTTTACTCTCTCGCGATACAAGCACGGATGCTCAATGAGGCCAGCCGGATGTTTGCGCCAGAAAACATAACGTTCCGTTCTCCTTACCTCGATCAAGTAATGGTGGACTGTGCTCTCAATACCCCGATTAGTGCGCGCAATCAGAAAGGACTGCATAAGGCGGTACTCTACCAAGCACTGAAGGGTATTGCACCCGAAGCAATATTCCGCCGATCCACCAAAGGCGATCATTCATATTCGCTGTATTTGGCGTGGCATCGTTCGAAGGATAAGCTTCTCACCTCACTCATCGGAGGAATACTGGATGAGGAAGGACTGATCGATGTACCTGCGATAAGACGCTCCGCCTCGATGCCAATGCCCGACATCACATTCCTGTTTGAAATGCAACGAGTAGCAGCAGTGGAAAGGTGGCTGAGACATGCAAGCCGATGACACACAGACAAGCATCAGTCTGAGGAATCAGATATCCCTGTATCCCAAGGAGGGCGGGGCAATCGTCTTCGTCAACGACACCGGTGAATATCTGCAGGTCAACGAAATAGGCCGGATTATCCTTGACGGTCTGATGTGCGGCAAAACCATCGAGGATTGTACGAATAAAATCGCCGAAGAATATCAGGCCGACGGACAAATCATCGCCCGGGACGCGGATCGTTTCCTCGCCGATATGGGGAAGCACGTGCGTCTATGAGCATCCCTTTACAGCCGGAAGCGGTCACACACGTCAACTTTCATGACCGCCTGATAGCACTGATTGCCATCATCATCGGAAGACGGATGGAACGACAACAAATCGGAGAGTTCTGCCGCCGGCTTGAAACGTGGTCCGAACGATATCCGCCGGCCGACACCAGCACGGCGGAGCGTTACCGCAATGCCGTATGCGTGGTAAGCCGCAAATGCCGCAGTCAGCAAGGTTGTCTGCTTCGGTCGCTCTCCACAGCGGCGGCATGCCGCATCTCTCACCGATCCGTCACATGGTGCACCGGATTCACCGATCGTCCCTTCCGCGCACACGCTTGGGTAGAAGCCAACGGTATACCCATCGGCGAACCTGATGCCGTCAAACAATACACCATTACTAGAGCCAGTTCCGAACGGAAAGATACGCAATGACCGTCAACGACCAGGACGACACCATGCACATGAAACATGTCTCCATGTACAATCTGATTTCTCCCCTCCGAAAATACCGAGGACGGCTGGCACTCATCCTATGCCTTGGAACCATAGGAGCCTCTATGACGCTGCTCCTGCCTAAGTACATGACCAACTTCTTCCAGAACGGTGTATTCCAGGTTCCCCAGTGGCCCGTCATTGCCGGAATGCTGTTACTCGTCATCGCCTCAGGAGCTATATCAGCCCTACAGAACTACCAACTGCAGAGTACAGGAGAGGATATCGTAAGGGATGCTCGTCTCACACTAAGCAAACACCTGCTACGCCTGCCCATACGCGAATACGATCAACGCGACTCCGGCGACCTGCTCAGCCGTGTCAGCAACGACACCTCACAACTGCGTAATGCATTCATGCAGTGCACATCAGCCCTTGCATCAGGCTTCATCACCGTCATCGGTTCCGCTGTGTTTATGGCAATGCTTGACCCAATCCTATTCGGCACAGCAATCACCCTGCTTCTCACCGTATTCACACTCATGCTGCTGTCCGCTAAATTCATTGAACGAGCAAGCTATGACAGCCAATACACGCTCGGCGACCTTACTTCCATACTCAATCGTGATCTCGCCGGTATCCGCACCATACGCGCTTCAAACGGCTTCGAGAACGAGAATAAGGTCATTGCCGCCTTAATCAACCGTGTCCGCCTGTCCGGACTCAAGATCGCCAAAATCCAGTCGATCGTCAATCCACTGGCCACGATAGCCCTGCAACTTGCAGCTATCATCGTGTTCGGTCTGGGATTATGGCGCGTAACCACAGGGCTGCTATCCGTAGAGAAACTTACCCAGTTCATCATGTTGCTGTTCATCAGCATCTCACCGCTCAGCCAGATCATCTACGCAGGCTCACAAATCGGCAATTCAATGGCCGCGATGAACCGTATACGGGAAATTCGGCTATTGTTCCGTCTGCACATAATTCGGTGTTTTTTCAACTGTTAGATGAAGGACATCACAATTCTGATGATTCTTTGACCGGTGGCTGTTTATCAACTATATGGTTACTCGACTCTCTCTTCGACACGGATTGACATCTTTTGATGTCAATCGTCTCTCCGGCATAGACGATTGACTCGTCTTTATGGATACTGTCGGCAATGGCACTCTCGTGGGAAGGATTCGCGGCCATGAAAAAACAACCCCTGTCATATGAGCGAAATGACCTCATTGGGGTAAATACATATTTATCGGTTCAGGCGCGTGGGTTGGTCAAGCGTGTGGCTTCCGCTGATGGTTCCAGTCCGAGTGTGATTCTCAATGATGTCTCGTTGGATATTCCCGGTGCCGGGTTGACGGCGATCGTCGGGCCTTCGGGTGCGGGTAAGACCTCTTTGTTGTACGTGTTGTCCGGTTTGGACAGGCCCGACTCGGGTCGGGTCGTCATCGGCGGCACCGACATCTACGCGTTGGACGAGGAGCGTCGTTCGCGGTTCATCCGCGGGCATATCGGCTTCGTGTTCCAGCAGTACAACCTCGTGCCGTATCTGACGGTCGAGGAGAACGTGATGCTGCCGCTCTCGCTCGCCCATCGCAAGGCCGACTACATTCGGGTCACGCAGCTGTTGTCCCGGTTCGGCCTGCGCCGGAGGGCGAGGACCGTGGTGAGCGCCCTGTCCGGCGGCGAGCAGCAGCGCGTGGCCCTGTGCCGGGCCCTGCTCTTGCGCCCGGCGGTGGTGTTCGCCGACGAGCCCACCGGCGCGCTCGACACCGCGAACAGCGAGCTCGTGCTGCAGGTGCTGCGCGAGCTGGCGGATTCGGGTTCCAACGTGGTCATGGTCACGCATGACACGGACGCCGCCGCCCTGGCCGACCGCGTGGTCTTCCTGCGTGACGGCGGAATCACCCACATCGCGGGCAGACTGACCGCTGGGCAGATCGTCGAGGGCATGCGCCGCACGTTCGAGCCGGCCATGACGCAGCACGGTCAGGAGGCCCGTCGTGGGTAGGTATGTGCTTCGCGTGTTCCGCGATAATCTCGCGGGTTGGGTGCCCACGATTCTGGTGGTCGCGGTGGTGACCACGCTGGTGGGCGTGTGCATGAACCAGTTCGTGTGGACCTCGTCGCCGTCGTTCGCATCGGCCGCCCGGCTGGCGGGTTTGGATCCGGCCGAGTTCGGCATGGTGTCGGTCACGATCTATGTCGTGGTGGCGTTGCTTGCGTTCTTCTCGCTGACGGTGGTCGGTTCGGCCACGGTCAACCGTATTCACGGCACGTTCGCGCAATGGCGTCTCATGGGCGCCAGTCCGAGCCAGGTGCGCGCGGGCATGTGGATGCTCGTGGGCGTGGCGAGCCTCACCGGTTCGCTGCTCGGCTCACTGCTCGCGATGCCGGCCAGTCTCCTCGCGGTTCCCGAGTTCAACGCGATGGCCGCGGAGAGCTTCGCCGGCGGGCTCGGCTCGTTCGTCCCTCCCGCGTTCGCGCCGTCCGCGGCGGCATGGCTCGGCTCGCTGCTGTTGGGCGTGGCCACGTGCATGCTGGGCGCGTTTGTGCCCTCGATGCGTGCGGCGAAGGTTCGTCCCATCGAGGCGATCCGTGGCGGGGACGCACCGATTGGAAGGCGTGGATGGCGGTATTGGGCGCGTTGCGCGCTGGGACTGGTTGTCATGGTGGCGGCATTGGTATTGGCGTTCTCCGGCATAGGCATGCCGCGCGCCCACGCGTTCGGACAGGAGGCCGGCCAGACGTTCAACGGCGCATTATGGGCCGGGATCATCGCGTCGTTCGGCATGTACGTCCTCACTGGCGTGCTGGTCCCGATCCTGCTGGATGTGGGACGCGCCGTGTGCCGCCTGTGCGGGTCGGCGACCGGCGTGCTCGCGGCCCGTGCCGCCAAGGCGAAGGCCGTGTCCAGTATGAACATCATCGCCCCGCTCGCACTGGCCTTGGGATTGTCCACGACCCTGCTGACCTGCGCGCGCTCCTACGGGCGGATACTGGCCTTGGGCGGCCATCCGACGAGCCTGAACTACGCGGACTCGCTGCTGATGATCGCGATGCTGTGCATCGTGTCCCTGGCCACGAGCCTAGCCGTCATCGCGTTGTCGAACCGTGGCATGGTCGCCGATCAGGCGCTGCTGCGCAGCATCGGCATGTCGCCGCGCCGGGTGACGCGCATGATCCTGTGGCAGAGCCTGCACCTGGCCGCCGGCGCGGTCGTCCTCGCGCTCATCCCGGTCGCCGTCAGCTCGCTCGTGCTCGCAACACGCTCCATCACGCTCGTCGGCGTTCCAGTGGCCGGGATCCCGTGGGCTGGTGTGATCGGCGCGGGAGCGGCCTGCTGGCTGGCGTTGTTCCTCATCCAGTACATGCAGATCCGGCCCGCGTTGCGCCGCAGCGTGGCCGACGCGATCAGAAGCCGTTGACGGCCCCGGATTCGGAAAAGGAGGATGAGATCATGCCTGTCCGATACACGGCCACGCCGAGGCGAAGGACTATACGCGAAAGATCAAGGACGCGGGCTTCACCCGCAACGCCACCGAGGAGGAACAGGCCGGTGTATACGACTACACGGCCGACGACGGCACCGTCAGGGTCTCCATCAGTGCATTGCCTGGCGACAACGGCACCATCAACATCAACAAGCTCCCATGACACTCAAAAGGATCGGCACTCATGGACATTCCCACACATCACGAACCGTCACCCGGCAAGCCCCTGCCGGCGCCACCGCCCATCCCGGAACCCGGCCGGCCGAACCCGCCCCGGCCATTGCCAGCCGCGAACACGCCGAACGATTCGATTATCAGCTTCCTGCTGCTCGGCCTGTTCCTGTCCCTGCCCGGCGTGCTGATCGCGTGGATCACCGGCCGCGACGGACACGGATGGGAGCATGGCGGCCGCGTCGCCGCATGGATCGGGGCGCTGCTCTCGCCGTTCGTATGGCTGGCCATCATCATCGTGTCCACTGTGCTGTTCACCGGTTCGGTCACGATGCTCGGCTGCCTGATGCCCGGCGCGGACTGCCTCGCACAGTGAATACGCCGATGACCCGACGAGGTGGCACAGTGGATCGTATGGAGCGACAAACGGTGAACGTCGGCAGGGTCACGGCCATAGCCATGCCATTATGCGTGCTCGCGGTCGAGATGGCGATGCTCACGTGGGAGCGCATGATCGGCACCCCATTGGATCCGATGTACACACTCGCCAAGCAGACCGGCGGATTCATAATGCTGCTGCTGTTCCAGCTCCTGTCATGCCTGGCATTGGTGTTCCGTTACCGGGCCCCATCCGCCACGTTGGCATCGCAGCTCATCCTGACCCTGGTCCTGTCCTTCTGGCATGCGGACTCGATCCTGCTGGTCCAGCTGGTCGCGGCGTTCTACGCGTTCATGCGCACGGCCGGGGAACGCCGCATGTACATCGGATCCCTCGCGACGACGTTGACCGTAACTTTGGCGACGTTCATGTCATGGCCCGCCAGCCGGTTCCTTGGCGAATGGCCCGGCCGCATCCTCCTGCTCGCCCTCGCCGGCGCGATCGCCCTGGCACGCCGCGGCATGGTCCAAGCCAGGAACGCCACGGCCGCCGCCGGCCTGGAACACCGGCGCGCGCAGACCGCCGCCAAGCAGCGTGACGCCGCCGTGCGTCGTTCGCGCATCGCCGGACAATTGCACGACAGCGTGGGGCACGGGTTGACCGCGATCATCGCCCTATCCGAAGGATTGACCGGTAAGACCGGCGACTCGCGCGTGGAGGAGGCTCTGAAAGGCATCAACGAGATCGCACGGGAAAGCCTGGAGGACACTCGCAAGGCCGTTCGCGCGTTGACCGAAACCGACACGATCGACGAAGACAAGGATCCCGCCAGGCCGGGTTCCCGGAGCATACATTCATGGGATGACATCCGTCCGATCCTCGCACACGCCCGCACGCTCGACATCATCACCGTATTTACCGAAACCGGCATCCGTGCCAACGACGAACCCCAGGCGGACCTCTGCTTCGACGTGACACGCGAGGCCATAACCAACGCCATCCGCCACTGCAGACACGTCACACATCTCAACGTCTCATGGAACCACCAGCCCAACGGAGTCACCGTCATCATCCGCAACGACGGAGCCACCGGTGCGGCGCAAGCCGTCGCACCCGATGACGGCACCGGATTGGCCGGACTGTCACAGCGCGTACGGGACGTTGGCGGCACGTTCGCATATGGGCCGGTCGATGGCATCGAATGGCAGGTCAAAGCGGTCATTCCCCCGACCGGGAAACAGCCGATTGAAAGGAAGGTCCGACCATGATCCGCGTAATGCTTGTGGATGATCAGAAACTGGCACGGCTCGGTTTCCGGCTCATGCTCGACGACATGACCGACATCACCGTCATCGCCTCGGCGGAAAACGGGCAAACCGCCATCGACACACTCAACCAGTTGGACGCCGATCACCAACCATTGCCCGACGTGATCCTCATGGACGTACGCATGCCCGACATGGACGGCATCGAAGCAACCCGACACATCGCCAGACACTGGCCCACCATCAGAATCCTCATCCTCACCACCTACGACGAAGACGACTACGCCTTCGGCGGACTCGACGCCGGAACCAGCGGATTCCTGCTGAAAGACATAAGTAAAACACAATTAATGGAATCGATAAAAGCTGTTTTTGAAAATGGTAAAATTCTTACTCCACGAATAACAAAGAAACTAGTAGAATATCAACAAAGCAAATTCATTTTTCAAGACCAACAAAATATATTTATTGAATCATTCAAGAGTCTTACTACTAGAGAGCGTGACATATGTGCCTTAATTGCACAAGGACTCAGCAATGACGACATAGCAAAAAACTATTTCTGGAAACCAAATCAGTCAAACGCTATGTTAGTCGAATTCTATCGAAGCTTCATCTTTCAAACCACACCCAAATCGCAATCAATTGGATTAAATCGAGTGTCTTTACGCAACTGAAATAGTGACATCAATGCAAACATAGGCCCATGTCAATACTCCACACATTTATGAAATATGCTTAACACGAAGTATTCATCTAATTACGAGTACAATTTATACTCCTTTATAATACTATATGAACCATAGCTAATTTCTTACAGGAGTCATCCTTGCAATCTATTCATCTTGAGACGATGCTAAATCCTTGGCCAGCGGCATAATTTCTTAGCGCTATCTGCCATTTGCCAGCAGTAGTCCTGAAATCGGTCTTGCCGGAGAAGAACGATCCCATATTGTCGTTGTAGATGGAGCGGGCGTAGGGCTCGAAGGGCAGGAACTCCCACTTGCCGGTGACGTCCTTGGCGGCCTGGGAGAAGACCTCGTTGCACCGCTGACCGCCGAAGAACTCGTTGTCGCTGCCGTCAGCGTTCCTAAGCGTGGTCTTGGCGAGGAAGTCCTTCCGGTCGAGGGTCTTGGTGGTGGCGAGGAAGCTGCCGTTGGATACGCGGGCGTCGACGCCTTCATCGTTGGTGGTGGCGTATTCGGCGAACTTCTTGGCGGCGTCGAGTTTGCCGTCGGGGATCTTCTTGGCGATGGCCAGTCCGCTGCCGCCGCATGGTGCTGGAACGCCCACCGACCTTCGGGGTGAGGCGCATCATACCAAGCCTTGATGATGGACGGAGTGATCTCGTTAAGCGGCAGATCCCCAAGACTTGGCAGGAAATGGCCAACGTCCAGATATAGATTGCGACGCGTGCCACCGGCGATGCCATTGCCGGCGGGAAGCCGGTATGCCTCGGCCCATCGCATCACATAGTCGCGGAACAACATATTGCGTTCTGTTTGGCTCTTTTCCGCGACGGCTTTTCGTCGGCTTCGTTCCGTTGGATGAACCCATTCGGCGATGCCGTTACGATGGAGGCTGACGAGGTACTTTTCGGCTTCCAGCCACCTACGGGCTTCGATCTCCTGATCCGGCTTGAACTGGCGTTGGACGCGTTTGCCGGGTTCTAATGGATTTGGATATCGAACCTGCCATGCGATTAGCATGCCGGTTCTGTCATAACGAGCCAGCACAGTTCCCCACTTGCTTCGCGGAGGCTTCTGCGGATGATTTCCATGGGAATGCCTGATTTTCGGCATATTGATCTCCCTAGATCGCGAAAAGGCGCACCCTGCGTGCGCCTTGTGGGGAGATTGAAACCAAGGAACAGTGTAAGTGAATATGCTGAAAGAATCGTTGCTTGTTTTTGTCATCTTGAGATGACAAACCGTCCA
>JAIJEI010000206.1 GCA_022739095.1 Bifidobacterium sp. | reverse complement strand
GAAGCTCGCCCACCGCAACGCCGACTTCACGCTGAACGTCGACAAGGTGCTTGAGGCCATCGCCGAGGTCAAGCCCTCGATGGTGCTGCTCACCAGACCGAACAACCCGACCGGCACCCCGTTGCCGATGGAGGATGTCGAACGTATTCTCGCCGCCTGTGAAACCGCCGAGGTGGCGGGCGCGGGCGAGAGCGTCCACCCGATTCTCGTCATCGACGAAGCCTACGTGGAATTCCGCAAGCCCGGCACCCCGAGCGCCGTAAGCCTGATCAAGAACCACCCGAATCTGGCTGTCAGCCGCACCATGAGCAAGGCCTTCGCCTTCGCCGGTACGCGCGTCGGATACTTGGCTGCGTCCAAGGGCATCATCGACTGCGTGCGCATCGTACGTATGCCGTATCACCTGTCCGCTGTGACCCAGGCCGCAGCATTGGCCGCTTTCGAACATACCGACGAACAGCTCAGCCGCGTCGAACACCTGCGCGAGACCCGCGAAGCCACCGCCGCATGGCTCAAGGAGCAGACCTATAAGGGCCAGTCACTCGAAGTGGCCGAATCCGGCTCGAACTTCCTGCTGTTCGGCGGGCACTTCGACAAGCGTGAAGCCATCTTCGACGAGCTCCTGAAGCGCGGCGTACTCATCCGCGTGGTCGGACCGGACGGTTGGCTGCGCGTGTGCATGGGCACCGACGAGGAGATGGAAACCTTCCGTAACGCCCTTGTTGAAGCGCTTCGTATAGTGGAAGCAGCATAAGGGACGTTTCTTTCCGATTGCGGCGAGACCCGAAGCGATTCGAGTCCCGCCGCAATCCAATATGACGAATCACACAGGAGACATGATGGCAAGAACCGCGCACATCGTCCGCGAAACCAGCGAATCATACATCGACCTCGAACTGAACCTCGACGGCACCGGCAAAACCGATATCGATACATCCGTGCCGTTCTACAACCATATGATGACCGCGCTCGGCAAGCATTCGCTGATCGACCTGACCATCCACGCCCACGGCGACACCGACATCGATGTGCACCACACCGTGGAAGACACCGCCATCGTGTTCGGCGAAGCCCTGAAGCAGGCCCTCGGCGACAAGAAAGGCATCCGCCGCTTCGCCGACGCCACCGTGCCGCTCGACGAGGCGCTGGCCAAGGCCGTGGTCGACATTTCCGGCCGCCCGTACTGCGTGTGCAGCGGCGAGCCCGAAGGCTACGAATTCTGCATGATCGGCGGCCACTTCACCGGCTCGTTGGTCCGCCACGTCATGGAATCCATCGCCTTCCACGCCGGCATTTGCCTGCACATGCAGGTGCTCGCCGGCCGCGACCCGCACCACATCGCTGAAGCCGAATTCAAGGCGCTGGCCCGTGCGCTGCGCTTCGCTGTGGAAATCGACCCGCGTGTGGACGGCGTGCCCAGCACCAAGGGAGCCCTGTGATGGCCGACGACAAGTTCGATCCAGACGAATCGCACTTCTCCGACGAGGAGCTTGAGGCCGCGCTCGCCGGATTCGAGAAAGAATTCGCGGACGATTCGGCATCCGGCGATGCCAGTGACGCCGCCAACCCGGCGGACGCGGCTTCAGCGAAGTCCGATTCCGACGCGAATGATGATACGGCTGATAAGGCTTCCGCTGATTGCGGCCAGCCTATGGCCGACGACGTCACCGGGTCGGTCGCTGATGCGGTGAGCGAGGCCATGGCCGACGTGGTCGACCCCTCGCTCGGCTTCGACAACGAACTCGCCGGACTGCTGGGCAACAAGGCGAAGGTGGCGCTGATCGTCACCCGTTTGGCCTCCGCCGAACTGCTGGCCGCGTTCTGCCAGCTGTCGGACATCTCCGCCGCATGCATCTGCGCCAATCAGGGGGCTGTCGCGGTACTGAAGAACCTGGACGGCGACGGCCCGGAAGCCGCGGCCAAGGACCTGACCACCGTGGTATCCGGCATGGCCGTGATTCTGGCGGTCAACCGCGCCGACAAGCTCGAAGTGGCCATGTACGTGCAGGGGGAGGCCGGCCAGAGCTTCGCGCCGCCTGTGCTGTTCACCTCCACACCGCGCTTCGTCGAGGACCTGATGCTCGGCATCGTAACCCTGAACCAACTCAAGACCCAAGGGTTTGAAGTGGTGGATTCCGCTGGACTCGACCATGACCAGGCGATGCAGATTCTCGCCAACCATACCAAGCGTGGGCGTGGCGGACGCGGCTCCCGCATCGAATAGACGCCAACCAACCAGTAGGGGATAGGAGAGCAGATGACCACAGCGGTTGTTTTCGATTACGGTTTCGGCAATGTACGTTCCATGGTGCGTGCGCTCGCCAATCTTGGCGTCGACACCACCCTCACCTCCGACTACCGGCAGTCGCTGGAAGCCGACGGTCTGGTCGTGCCGGGCGTGGGCGCGTTCGCCGCATGCATGGAGGGACTGAAGAAGGTCGACGGCGACCGTGTGATCTATGATCGCATCCGCGTCGGCCGTCCGGTACTCGGCGTGTGCGTGGGCGAGCAGATCATGTTCGAACACGGTCTGGAGCACGGGGCCCATGCCGCGGGCATCGGGCTAGTCGGCGGTTCGGTGAACCTGCTGGACGCCGACGTGGTGCCTCACATGGGATGGGACACGATCGAGGCCGCTCCCGATTCGGTGCTGCTCAACGGCGTGGAGAACGAACGGTTCTACTTCGTGCACTCCTACGCCGCGATGGAAGTGAAGCCTGCGAATACGTCCCGCTTCAACATCGATCTGAGCGATTCACCCGAACATGTGAGCTGGTGCTCGTACGGCCGGTCGCGTTTCGTGGCCGCCTACGAACACGGCCCGCTGTCCGCCACGCAATTCCACCCGGAAAAGTCCGGAGACGCCGGTGCCCAGCTCCTCAAGAACTGGATCGCCACGCTGTAAAAACATGAAGCTCCCTGAAGACGAGGGAGCTCAAATTATGTATAAGTAACTGAAGAAAGGCTCTTCTTATGTCGTTGACTCTGCTGCCCGCCGTCGATGTACGCGATGGCAAGGCCGTGCGCCTGCGCCAAGGCGAATCCGGTTCCGAAACCGATTACGGTTCGCCGTTCGAGGCCGCCCGTACTTGGGTTGAGGCCGGTGCCGAATGGATTCACCTGGTCGACCTTGATGCC
>JAIJEI010000205.1 GCA_022739095.1 Bifidobacterium sp. | reverse complement strand
ATGGTGCGTGGTGTTCCCCTTGCCGGTGGATCTGTCCATGTCGGTGAGCGTGGTGATAGCCGAGCCATTAATCGTCCTCTCCTATCAACGCATATGGTGCGGCGTGGCGTTGGCGGTGGCTGTGACCGTATCTCGCGTGGCGCAGCTGATATGGCAGTATGGGTTGCCGATGGGTTGGGATGCCAAGGCGTTGGCGTCCGTTGTGCCTTGGACCGTCATGCCGGCGTTGGCATGCGTTGGAATCGGTCTGCTGCTGAATTGGCATCATCGTGAGGGGGAGAGGGAATCGGAAGCGCGTGGCAGGGCCGAATCGTTGGATTTGGCGGCAAGACTGCATGACGCGACGACCAATGATCTCTCATATCTCATCATGAGCATCGACAGGATCATGTCGGAACACCCTTCGCAAGGGGAGTCGATGGACTTGCCACGGTTGCGCGAAGTGGCTCAACGGGCGCTCGATCAGACGCATGATGTCATAGCGGTTCTCGCAAAGCACAATGTCGGTACTGCGCGAATCCCGCGATGCCATGCGCGTCGCGCCGGCGAAGCCATCGTTCCGATCGATGCAGGCCGATTCGAGGCCGAGATCGAACGGCATCGGCGGGAACTTGCCGCGCTTGGTTTCCGGGGCGAGGTGGTTGTGTCCGATCCCTTCGACCTCCTGAGTCGGTTTGACGAGAAGACCATCCAGCTGACGCGGTCGTTGCTGGAAGAGACGTTCGCCAATATCGCCAAGCACGCGGATCGCGAACAAGGGTATGTACTCGCCATACAAGTGCGGCAAGACGGACTGCACGTATCGGTGGCTGACGTTCCCGTCAAGATGGCGGATGGGGCATCGGCGGAATCTCCGGGAGCATTGGGCATGGGGTTTGGAATGTCTCATCTGCGTCAATCGATTACGCAAAGCGGGGGTTGGCTGCGCGTCCAAAAGGAAGACGGGTATTGGAGTTGCCTAGCGTATATTCCGATATATCATCGGGATACAGCGTGAATCGGAAGGAAACAGCGCATGGGATTCAACATCGAACGTGTGGACAAGCCGTTTGTGGTCAAATCGCCGTACCAACCATCCGGAGATCAGCCGAAGGCCATCGAGGAACTGGCCACGCGCATCGAGAACGGCGAGAACGACGTGGTGCTTATGGGTGCCACCGGTACCGGCAAAACCGCCACCACCGCATGGCTGATCGAAAAGCTGCAGCGCCCGACCCTGATTATCGAGCCGAACAAGACGCTCGCCGCGCAACTGTGCGCCGAATTCCGCGAACTCATGCCCGACAATGCGGTGAGCTATTTCGTTTCCTACTATGACTACTATCAGCCGGAGGCCTACATCCCGCAGACCGACACCTATATAGAAAAGGACTCCAACATCAACGACGATGTGGAGCGCCTGCGCCATCAAGCCACCGCAAACCTGCTGACCCGCCGCGACTGCGTGGTTGTGGCCACCGTCTCCTGCATCTACGGCTTGGGCACTCCTGAGGAATACGCCGGTCGCATGCTCTTCCTCAAAGTCGGGCAGGAAATCAACCGTGACGACCTGCTGCGCCAATTCGTGGCCATGCAGTACAAGCGCAACGACATCGCCTTCACGCGCGGCACTTTCCGCGTGCGTGGCGATACGGTCGAAATCATCCCCGTCTATGAGGAACTGGCCGTGCGCATCGAATTCTTCGGCGACGAAATCGACCGCATCTCCACGCTGCACCCGCTGACCGGCGACGAGATCGACGAGGAAAACGAAGTCCACATCTTCCCGGCATCCCATTACGTGGCCGGCCCCGAACGCATGGAACGGGCGCTTAAAACCATTCACGAGGAACTCGACGAACGCCTGGCAGAACTGCGCAAACAAGGCAAGGAGCTGGAAGCGCAGCGCCTCGACATGCGCACCACCTACGATCTGGAAATGCTCACCCAGGTGGGCGTGTGCTCAGGCGTCGAAAACTATTCGCGCCACTTCGACGGCCGCGCCGCCGGCACCCCGCCGCACACGCTGCTCGACTTCTTTCCTGACGACTTCCTGCTGGTCATCGACGAGTCACACGTCACTGTGCCGCAGATCGGTGCCATGTACGAGGGCGATGCCTCCCGCAAGCGCACGCTGGTCGAACACGGCTTCCGTCTGCCCTCCGCGATGGACAACCGACCACTCAAATGGCCGGAATTCCTGCAGCGCGTCGGCCAGACCGTGTACCTGTCCGCCACTCCCGGCGACTACGAGTTGGGCTTGTCCGACGGGGTGGTCGAACAGATCATCCGTCCGACCGGCCTGCTCGATCCGAAGATCGACGTACGCCCGGTCAAGGGGCAGATCGACGATCTGCTCGCCGAGATCAAGGCCCGCGTGGCCAGGAACGAGCGCGCGCTGGTCACCACCCTGACCAAGAAGATGGCCGAGGACCTGACCGACTATCTGCTGGAACGCGGGATCAAGGTCGAATACCTGCATTCCGATGTGGATACGTTGCGGCGTGTCGAACTGCTGCGCATGCTGCGCGAGGGCAAGATCGACGTCATCGTCGGCATCAACCTGCTGCGCGAGGGGCTTGATCTGCCGGAAGTATCGCTGGTGGCGATTCTTGACGCCGACAAGGAAGGATTCCTGCGCTCCTACCGTTCGCTCATCCAGACCATCGGCCGTGCCGCGCGAAACGTGTCCGGCGTGGTGATCATGTACGCCGACGAGACCACCGAGGCCATGAGACAGGCGATCGGCGAGACCGACCGCCGCCGCGCCAAGCAGATCGCCTACAACCGGGAACACAGCATCGACCCCAAGCCCCTGATCAAGGAGATCAGCGATGTCAACGATATGCTCGCCAAGGAGGATGTGGATACCCAGACCCTGCTCGAGGGCGGCTACCGCAACGCGGGCAAGGCCGGCAACACGCATCTGGGCGTGCCGGCGCTCGACCCCGGCGAGGCGGACAAGCGCCACGAGGAGATCATGAGGGCCGGACTGCCCGCCCAGGACCTCGCCGATCTGATTCGCCAGCTGTCCGAACAGATGCACACCGCCGCCGAGCAGCTCCAGTTCGAGCTTGCGGCCCGTCTGCGCGACGAGATCCGTGATCTCAAGAAGGAGCTCCGGCAGATGACCGAGGCGGGGCAATGACCCGTCACATAC
>JAIJEI010000204.1 GCA_022739095.1 Bifidobacterium sp. | reverse complement strand
ACGGTACGTGCGAACACCGCATCCGCGCGATCCGTGGCATGATCATCCAGACTGCCGGCAGCCAGACGATCCTTTCCGGCAGGGTCGGCGGCGGCGCGCAGACACATGGCGGTCTGTTCGTCCGCCACGTCGATGAGATGGGTCACTGGCTCCAAGCCGCGTTCATAGGCAGCCGCGGCGCGCATCGTTGCCTCGCCCGGCGTCATCGCTTCCAGTGCACAGTTCTTGAGTGCAAATGCGACTGCGCTCACACGCTCTGCGGGTGTCATGCAACCCATGATAAGGCATATTCGCGCCCCAGCGGAGAATCGACTCGGACGAACCGCGGCGAATCGGCTGTCGGGATTCGTCAATCGACCATATCGTCACGGTGTCGTCACCAACCATGCACCCCCGTACTAGTAGAATCAGACCCGATATGGCACGAACAGCATCCTCCAACAGCACCAAACCCCGTAAATCCAAAGACAACGGGTCTATCCATGATGGCGAAACCAAGGTCCAGCCCGAGCTCGACCTCGAACCTGAGCCGTTGTGGAAGAAGATCCTGCTCGCGATTCCGCGCGCGTTCGGCTCCGGCGTACGCGCCGTCACCGGCGTCGGCGAATACGATCCAGCCTACCGTCGTGACGGTTTGTGCTTCCTGCTGCTCGTGCTCGCCGTATTGTTCTGCGCGTCCGAATGGTTCCGTGTCAGCGGTCCATTCGGCCAGCTGCTTCACGCCATCGCGGCCGGTGTGCTTGGTCTGATGAGCGTCGTGCTGCCGGTATTGCTCGCCGCCGTGGCCTTCCGACTTATGCGCAATTCCGGTAAAGGGTCCAATAACCCGCGTGTGGTCACCGGTTGGGTGCTGCTCATGTGGTCGATTTGCTCGATCATCGATGTGGCGCTCGCCGCCGACCACACCGGATTCGACATCACGATTCTGCAATCCGCCGGCGGCCTGTTCGGCTTCTTCCTCGGCTCACCGCTCGCCTGGGGCCTTTCCAACGTGTTCGCCATCATCATTTTCGTGGTCGTCGGCCTGTTCTCCTTGCTGATGATTACCGGCACCCACGTCACCGATTTGCCGGAGGATGCGCGCAAAATCGCCGCTAAAATCCGGCGCAAACCGTATGTGCCGATGGGCCAGGAAACCGATGGGGGCGCCAGCCAGTTCCCCAACGAGGTCCGTGTGGGAGATACCACACTTGCCTTTGCCGACGGTGTTCCCTCGCATGACGGCGACGATGACGGCAACGGCGACGATGACGGCAACGGCGACGACCAGGCCGGCGATGCGCGGCCCAGTCTGTTCGCGCGACTGTTCGGCCGCAAACCCAAGGCCGAAGACGACAAAACCCTTGACAAATATGCTGCCGACGATCCGTTCGACCGTGCCGCCAGCCAGCATGGTGCCACCGCCGAAACTCCGGTAGTCGATCCGATGACCGGCGAGATTACCGGTGCACGAACCATTGCATCGTCTTCGTACGACGGCCGTCCGCACCTATCCAGCCCTGCACCTGCTGCCGATGCGGATGATGGCGACGCCTCCCGAACCCGCATCGTCACCAGTGGCCAGACCGTCGCCATGCCCGGTGGGGGAGCGGTAGACGACCCGTGGGCACCCAGTGCCGCACAGTCCGGTACTGTCGCGCTCGCAGGGGCGGCCGGAGCGATGGGAGCGGCCGCCGGTGCCGCGGCCGCGGAAGCCGCGACCGGAGCCTACGCGGGTGCCGATGCGGACGGCAGCGGAGTCGGCCAGGGCGTGCCCAATACGGACGGCCAGCCGAATGCCGCCGCCGGCAGCGATACAGACGACGACGCCAATAGGCCGTATCAGTTGCCCGACCTGAACCTGCTGACCAAAGGCCAGCCCCATGCGATGCGCACCCCGGCCAACGATCGCGTGATCCGGGCATTGACTTCCACCTTCGAACAGTTCAACGTGGACGCCAAAGTCGTCGGCTTCCTGCGTGGCCCTTCGGTCACCCAGTATGAGGTCGAGCTTGGCCCCGGCGTCAAGGTGGAGAAAGTCACCAACCTGCAGCGCAACATCGCCTACGCGGTGGCCAGTTCGGATGTGCGCATCCTTTCACCGATTCCCGGCAAGTCCGCCATCGGCATCGAAATCCCGAACGAGGATCGCGAAATCGTGCACTTGGGCGACGTATTGCGCTCCGACAAGGCCGTGGGCGACCCGAACCCGATGCTCTCCGGCATTGGCAAGGACGTCGAAGGCCACTTCGTGACCGCCGACCTGACCAAGATGCCACATCTGCTGGTGGCAGGTGCCACCGGTTCCGGTAAGTCGAGTTTTATCAACTCGATGCTCACTTCGATCATCATGCGTGCCACGCCCGAACAGGTGCGTCTGATCATGGTGGACCCCAAGCGCGTGGAACTGTCCGCCTACGCAGGCATCCCGCACCTGCTGACCCCGATCATCACCGATCCGAAGAAAGCCGCACAGGCCCTCGAATGGGTGGTCAAGGAGATGGATGCACGCTACTCCGACCTCGAATTCTTCGGATTCCGCCACGTCAAGGACTTCAATGAGGCCGTGCGCGCCGGCAAGGTGCATGCGCCCGCCGGCTCCCAGCGCAAGGTGGCCCCCTATCCGTACATCCTCGTGGTGGTCGACGAGATGGCCGACCTTATGATGGTGGCCAAGAACGATGTGGAAAGCTCCATCCAGCGCATCACCCAGCTGGCACGAGCCGCCGGTGTGCATCTGGTGCTCGCCACCCAGCGTCCGTCCGTGGACGTGGTCACCGGTCTGATCAAGGCCAACATTCCGTCCCGACTGGCGTTCGCCACCTCGTCCGCCACCGATTCGCGAGTCATTCTCGACACGGTCGGTGCCGAGACCCTGATCGGTCAGGGCGATGCGTTGTTCCTGCCGATGGGCTCCGCCAAGCCGATCCGTGTGCAGGGCTCGTGGGTGTCCGAATCCGAGATTCGCAAGGCCGTGGAGTTCGTACGCACCCAGCGCAAGCCGAAATACCGCGAAGACATCGAACAGATGGCCAAGGAAGCCGAGAAGAAAGACAGCATGGAGCCTGACGAGGAGATCGGCGACGACATGGACGTGCTGCTGCAGGCCGCCGAACTCGTGGTCACCAGCCAATTCGGCTCCACCTCGATGCTGCAGCGCAAGCTCAGGGTCG
>JAIJEI010000203.1 GCA_022739095.1 Bifidobacterium sp. | reverse complement strand
CCTTGGCAAGGTTGCGCTTTACCAACTAAGCTATGTCCGCATGTGTTACCTTCACGGGCAACAGGTGACAAAGATACGCCAATCTCAGGAAAAAGCCAAACCCCCGCGTGTCCCACCGATTTTCCAACGATTATCGGGTGCCGCCGTGCACATAACTCGCGGTGGCCGTATACAACAGCCAGGCGATGGGCATGGCCAGCATCACCAATGCCACATCTCGAGTAATCAACCGCTCGGACGGATTTTTCATACGCCGCTCCACCATCGAATAATCGGGGCCTATTGTAGTGGCGTAGTGGCATCGGTGTGGTCTCAATGTGATGTTGGCCACGATTTTCCCGCCATCAGCGGTCTGGAAGCGCAGGGGCTGCAATTCTTCGTTCAAGGCGAAGTGGCTGTCAGCACGCCCGGCACACAATGGAAGCGTTAACAACAATTACCGCCAACAAGCCGGCCCGTTGCCACGACGCGACTCACCACACCGCCGCGTCGCCCCACTCGACCGGCATTACCGAAGAGGAAGTATCACGCCCAGCTCCTGTTCATCATGGGCAGCCTGCACAAGAACGGCTTCAACAATCAGCTGGCCGAAGAGGCCAAGGCCCGGATCGGCGACCGTGCCGAAGTGAAGTTCCTGAACTACGCCGACGTGCCGTTCTTCAACCAGGACGAGGAATTCCCGAACCTGCCGGCCGCTGTGGCCGCCGCCCGCAAGGCCGTGGTCGAGGCCGACGGCGTGTGGATCTTCTCTCCCGAATACAACTACAGCTACCCGGGTGTTCTGAAGAACCTGCTCGACTGGCTGTCCCGCCCGCTGGAGCCGTTCCCGGCCCAGTCCGCGCGGAGTAATCCCGCCTGAATCTTGGTTACGTTCCGTCTCAAGGCGGACCAGCTGCATTAGCAATGCGCCGAACCCCTCTGATTGACTCCAATCAGAGGGGTTGCTGCGTTTCAAGGGGCTGATTTGGCCTTCTCCGGAGGTCTACTCCCGTTTCAAGGGGCTGGTGGCTGAGTAGACACAGGCCAAAAACGGCGCAATGACGTTAGCCCGGAGCCGTTTATACTTGTGGTTTCCCGGATGAGGAGCCCCTCGAAACGTAGATAGACCTCCGGAATAGCCCAAATCAGCCCCTCGAAACGGAGTTAGACGGTTGGGATGTCGGAAAGAACGCTCATGCCGGCCCAAGAACCCCCACTATGTCAGATATCGCCGCCCAGCACGCAATACTGACTGTACAGCGACTGTACAGCACGACCCGTCCTTCATAAAATCAGGCACGGTATGGGCTTCATCCCTCAACGCGCGATAATGGCGGTATGACGCAACGACAACTGATGCAGGCCACAGTTGAAACGCCCATCGGCCGGATGATGATGGCCTCGGACGGCGAGGGCCTGACCGAGCTCTGTCTTGAAGACTGGTGGTGGGCCATCGATCACCAAACCGTTCTCGATTCGAATCGCGAATCCGATCGTGAACCCGATGTGTTCCGTATGACCCGTGCATGGCTGACCGCTTATTTCGCCGGCGAGCGTCCCGGCTTGGATCAGGTGCCGCCGTTGCATCCCACCGGCACGCCATTCCAACATGAAGTGTGGAATCTGGTGGCCGAAATTCCCTATGGCATGACGGTAAGCTACGGCGAACTCGCCGCCGAATTGGCCGAACGACGCGGCGGCGGCCGCATGGCCGCGCAGGCGGTCGGAGGCGCAGTGAAGCGCAATCCGGTTACCATCATCGTGCCCTGTCACCGCGTAGTCGGCTCGGGCCGCGCGTTTGGCGGCTACGGCGGCCGACTCGACATCAAGGCCGAACTGCTCGACCACGAAGGCGTCAATCTGGCGCGCTTCGATCTGCCGGACCTCTGACGGCTCCAGCGGTCCACCTCGTCAAAAGGATTGAGTGGTTAACCCTCCCGCCGGCGGGAGGTGGCGCGTAGCGCTGGAAGGTGGTCGGCTGGCTGGCATCGCAACCCTGCTACCCGACAATTTTCGACAAGCTGACGGGAATCCTTCCACGAATTGTTCGCCGTCGGTGCAGTCTTGCTCAATCGCGCCGGCCAAAACCGTACAATCCCTACAATGGAATGCATATGGTTAATTGCTGCGCGCAGCCGCACGGCCGCATGCAATCGCAAGACCACGTGGCCCAAGGGGATATGCAATATCAACGGAAGCAGGAGGTGCGTATGACCGGCATTATCGATTACGCGCACACCGAAACGCGCTCCTTCGCCGACTTGCCGTTCAATGAAATCGACGCCTTGGTCATCTCCACGCTCATCTATGAGGATGTGGCCAATATCTGCCCGACGTTGATGCTGGACGAGACGCGGTCAGGCTCGTTCGCCGCACGCGTTCGCGCTTTCGAGCCCAAGCATCCGCTGATCTGGCTGAAGGGTATCTGGCATCCCGAGCTTGAATCGGTAAGCCTTGACGAGGCCAACCGCGAGCTGCATCGTTCGCCGAAAACGCATGCCGACGACAAGCCGCACGAAGCCCAAATGGTTTCAGTGGTCAATCCGGACCTGACCCACGACCTGTTCCAGGCCGCAGGCGAGAACCCCCGCTACGCCAATGTTCGTCTGGGCGCGGTGGTCGAGCACATCAATCAGGGCGAGCAAACCCAATTCGCCGCCGCCACCTTCCAACTGCCCGACGGCCACAAGCGCCGAAAGCCGACCTACAAAGGCACATTGGTTATTTCCTTCCGCGGCACCGATGATTCGCTCATCGGATGGAAGGAAGATTTCAATATGGCTTTCCAGTATCCGGTGCCGGCGCAACGTTCAGCCAGCGCCTATCTGGATATGGTGACGCGACTGTGGGAGGGGCCGATTATTCTGATCGGCCATTCCAAGGGAGGCAATCTGGCGATTTACGCGGCCATGAACGCCGACCCCAAGGTGCGCAAGCGCATTCAGCATGTCTATTCACTGGACGGCCCCGGTTTCCCGCCGGAAATTGTGACCAGCCCCGCTTACCGCACCATCCAGCCGAAAGTGACGAAAATCGTGCCAAGTTCGTCGATTGTGGGCATGATTTTCGAGACCCCGGAGCCTTGCCGCGTGGTCTCTTCCGATTCGGATGGCATTATGCAGCATTCCGCCTTCACCTGGCTATTGGATGGCGACCAGTTCATCACCGAGCCGGATTTGAGTTCCAGCTCGCAGTTGTTTAACGAGGAGCTGAACCATTGGATCGCCACGCTTACGCCCGAACAGCGC
>JAIJEI010000202.1 GCA_022739095.1 Bifidobacterium sp. | reverse complement strand
CCTCAAGGTCCACGCCGATACGGCCCGCGGACTTGCGCGCGTAAGCGTCCCACAGGGAGCGGTCGCGAATCTGCGCCACCAGCGGGGCCACGGCTTTCATCGCACCCACCTGGCCGGGCGTATAGGTCAGGTCGAACCGGCTGATGGCGGCGTCGATTACGAAGTCATACAACGGTTTGGCGCGGGCGATCAGCGAGCGCACCGCCTCGTTGCCTCGCTCGATGCGCAGATCGCACGGGTCGAGATTGTCGTCGGCCACGGCCACGAAGGTTTGGGAGAGGAACGCCGAATCAAGGCCGAAAGCGTGCAGCGCGGCCTTCTGACCGGCAGCGTCACCATCGAACGTGAACACGATGCGCGAGCTCAACGGCTGGTCCTTGACCTTCAACGGCCCGACCAATTGCACCGCGCCCAGCGAATCATCAGCAATAAGTCGGCGCACAATTTTGGCGTGTTCAGCACCGAACGCCGTACCGCACGTGGCGATGGCGGTGTCAATGCCGGCCAAGTGCATGGCCATCACGTCCGTATAACCTTCAACAATCACGACCTGCCGCTTCTTGACGATGGCGGATTTGGCCAAATCGATGCCGTAGAGCACCTGGGTCTTGCGGTAGAGCTGCGTGTCCGGCGTGTTAATGTATTTGGCGGCGATCTGGTCGTCCTCATACAGCTTGCGCGCGCCGAAGCCGAGCGTGCGGCCGGTCGAATCGCGGATAGGCCACGTCACGCGGCCGCGGAAATAGTCATAGATGCCGCGCTGGCCTTGACGGGCCAAGCCGGCGTCGAGGATTTCCTTCTGCGTAAACCCCTTGGAGGCCAAGTGGCGCACAAGATTATCCCAACCTTGGGGCGCGTAGCCGCAGCCGAAACGTTCGCAGTCGGCCTGGGAGAAGTTGCGGCCTCCGAGCAGCTTGCGGGCAGGCAGTGCTTCCTTGGTCAGGATCTGGGAGACGAAGAAGCGCTGGGCTTCCTCGCAGGCTTCCAGCAGCCGGGTGCGCTTGGAGCCGGTGTTCTCGCGGCTCGGGCCGTTGCCGCTGTTCTCGTAGTGCAGCTCGATATGGTACTTGTCGGCGAGCAGTTCCACGGCTTCGCGGAAGTCGATGTTTTCGGATTGTTCGACGTATTTGAATACGTCGCCACCCAAGCCGCAGCCGAAGCAATGCCACACGCCGAGCGAGGGACGCACGTTGAAGCTGCCGGTTTTCTCGTCGTGGAACGGGCACAGGCCCACAAAGGTGCCGGTGCCGGAGGGCTTAAGCGTTACGGTCGCAGATACAATGTCATACAGGTCCGCGGCGGCGCGCACCTTCTCGACATCTTCTTTCTTAATCATTCCGACCATAAGTCTCTAGAGTACCGCCTCACCTGAGACACGGTAAATTTTTACCGTTGAATGTCATTTCTTCTTGGTTCGACTCCCCTAAGTCAGCTACGCTGACAGCTCGTCCGCAATTGCGGACAGGCTACAACTGCATCTTCCCAGTTCGACTATCGTCTCACCTTCGCCTGCAGACAGCCCACCAGGGCTGTCTGCTTAACGGCTCAGCCCAACAGAGGGAGCTACGAACAGCCTCAGCACAAAATGGAGTGCAAGGCCAGGGCGGAGTTGTCGGTCAGGCTCGCGACCTGATCGATGGCGACGCGCAGGCGTTCGCTGTCATTGGTGGATTCATTCCAATCGGCCAGGAACTGGCTTTCCAAGGCGTCGGACGGGAGCGGCGAATCGGCCATAAGCACATCGACCAAATCCGATACGATCTTGAGCTCCTCCTGATGGAATGGCTCGCGCTCGCGAGGCGCCATGACGAAGTACACGGCGATGCCCTTCAGTGCCACGATCTCGTAATTCGTGTTCTCGGGAATCACGATGCTCGCGGAATACCGGGTCAACGGCCCGGGCCCGTACGTGTCGCGCGTGGCGGTTTCCACCGACCAGCAGAAGCGGCCGATCAAATCGGACGTAATGTTCTTAAGCTGCGCCAACGATTCGCGAGAACCATTGAAATGCGCGGGGAACAAATGCTCTCGACGCAATCGCATGAACGCGGCCAGCAGCTTGTCGGCATCCCACTTCGTCCCATACCATGCGCGCGTCTGCTCGATGATGTGGTCCAGCATCTTCGGATCGGCGAGCACGATCGGGTCGAACGCGCCGGTGGCGATGGAATCCTCGACATCATGCACGGAGTAGGCGATATCGTCCGAGAGGTCCATGATCTGGCATTCCATGGGTTTGGTGGCCTGGGGCGCGCCGATTTTGAGCCAGCGGAACACCGGCTCGTCATCCGGGTAGACGCAGAATTTCTTCGACCGCTCCCCCTTTGGGTGTTGGTCGGCTTCGGCCAAGGTCCATGGGTATTTGACTGCCGCATCCAAGGCCGCACGGGTCAGGTTCACGCCGGCCGAACGCCCGTCCGGGTGAAAGATCTTGGGTTCGAGACGGGTCAGGATGCGCATGGTTTGTGCGTTGCCCTCGAAGCCGCCGATATTGCTGGCGATGTCGGCGAGCGCACGCTCCCCGTTGTGCCCGAACGGCGGGTGACCAAGGTCGTGGGCCAGACAGGCGCAGTCGACCACGTCCGGATCGCAGCCGAGCAATGCGCCGATTTGGCGACCGATCTGGGCGACTTCCAGCGTATGCGTCAGTCGGGTGCGGGCGAAATCGTCGGTACCGGCAATCAGAATCTGGCTTTTCGCACCCAAACGCCGCAAAGCGGACGAATGAATCAGTCGCGCGCGATCGCGCTCGAACGCGGTGCGCGACTTGGATTTGGGCGGTTCGGGTGCCCATCGCTCCTCGTCGAAGGCGCTGTAGCCCTCATCGCTCAGCACCTGTTCCCCATCCAACGTTGTTTCCATACGCCAAGCATAGGCACACATATCGGCCGCAGTAATCCCGACTTCCCGAATATGTGCCACTGACGTCAACTCAACGGCACATATTCGGGAGATTGGGGCCGATTTCCCGAATATGTGATGCTCAGTACATGTCAGTGGTACATATTCGGGAAGAAGGGATTACGGGGTGCCACCGTATGGCGGTAATGCACCTTACAGCAGCGAAGCCGGGTCGAGCTTGGCGAGGTCGGCGGCGGGCAGCACTTCGGCGGCGTGCTCGTAAAAGCGCGGGATACGGTTGCGCAGGCAGGTGAAGATCTCGTAGCTGATGGTGTCGGCGGCGCGGGCCCAATCGTCGGCGGTAGGCTCAACGTAATCCTCGCCGCGGCCCGGG
>JAIJEI010000019.1 GCA_022739095.1 Bifidobacterium sp. | reverse complement strand
CCGTAGCGTTGGCCGGGCTGGAGGCCGGGGATGTAGTTATGCCATACGTATGAGTTCTGTTCGGTCATTTCGATGCGCGTTTCCGCATCGTGCTCGTCGAACAGGCATAGCTCGACTTTCTGCGCAACCTGTGAGTACAGCGCGAAATTCACACCGGCGCCGTCATAGCTGGCGCCCAGCGGATACATTGATCCAGGTCTGATCTGCATAGTTTTCAGTATCCCACTTTCTTGTGTCACTGATGTGCCGAGGAGTTGAACGTCAGGAGAACAGCGACGGCTTATCTTTGTCGGAGTTCCTGGCGATGAGTCTGCGTAACGCCTCATGCTGGATGGCGATCATCGAATTGGAGGCGGTGATGCGCGTGGCGGCAAGGTCGCTCCACGGAATCCACGCGGATTCCACGTGCTCATCCGCATCGAAATGGCGCTGCTTCCGCCTGAACGGGCCCAAATGCAACACCATGATGTGGGCCAGTTCGTCGGTCATGCCTTCGGACGAGTAGAAATCGCCCACGAAGTCAACACCCATGGTGTCACGGTCCGGCACCACGCCGGTTTCCTCGGCCAGTTCCCTCAAGGCCGCGTCCATGATGTCCTCGCCCCCGTCCATGAGCCCGGCGGGTAGCCCGTAGGCGAACATGTCCGATCCGGCACGATATTCGCGTTCGATGAGGTAGCGATCGGTGGACATGTCGTGCACGAGCATGACCACGCAGGGGGCGTGACGCAGTACTTGGCGGCCAATCTCGTGTTCCTTGCCCTGCTTGTCGGTCAGCGCGATGCGCATGTCGTCCACGTGGAAGATGCGCCCGGTGTAAACGGTCTCGCTACTGATCACTTTGGCGGGCACGTCCATGTCGATGCCGTCCGAGGAGGCGTTCAGCTTATGGTCGAGCCGATGCTCCAGTTGTTCCTGCTTGCTTCCGCCAAACATGTAATCTCCTCGGAAAAACGTTTTCGCCACGTTACTATAACGTCTTAATCTCGATGCGCGGTAATGGACAGCGTCCATGGATCGGTCGTGTCGTGGAACCACTCGACTTCAGGCCTTGCTCCAGTCGATTGTTCGATGGCGGCCGGCACGTCATCGATCGCGTAGTTGAACCACATGGATTCGATGGCGGCATGAGGGGTGTTGATGAAGCAGGGACGCACATGGCTCTCCCCCGCCATTCCATGGCCGAGCATGATGCCTTGGGCCCTCATACGGGCTTCATACCGGGCTTGTTCGATGGCGTCGGTCACCGGGTGGTGACGCAAATCGCTGGTCACGTACACGTCCGCACCGGTGGCACGCACCTCGTTGAACAGGGAGTCCCCGGAACCAGGCAGAATGGCCACATGCTGGACCATTGTGTCCAAATCGCCGCATACCTGGATGCCGAGCGCGGTGGTCATGCCATGATCGGACACTTCGTCGAATACGCGCTGAGCGAAATCCCTCAGGGCAACAGGCTTCGGCAAACGACCCACACGCCCCAAGCCGACCGGATGAGAGGCGTTTGCATCGTCAATCGGCACGAGTGGTTTCTGGTCGACGAGGCCGAAGTAGTCGGCCGCCGCCTGCCCCACGCCGCGATACGCAGCGTCGGCATTGGTGTGGCCTACCCACAGCCCGCAGCCATGCTGGTACAGCCTACGGACGATGTCGCCCCGGAAGCCAAGTCCGCTCGTCTCGTGTACGGAACGGAAGAACAACGGGTGATGGGTGATGAGCAGGTCCGCGCCGGTGGCGACGGCCTTGTCGATGATGGCGGAGGTCGGGTCGGCGGCGAACACGATGCGGTGCACGTTGTGGCTCAGATCGCCGACGATGAGGCCCGGCTCATCCCATTCCTCGGCGTAGCGCAATGGGTACAGGGTCTCGAGAACGTCGATGACTTGCTTGAGATTCGGCATACGACCCATTGTAGTGGAAGTGACAGTGGGAAGATTTCCTCACCCGATGGGGCAAGAAGAATCAGTGTGCGGCAAGCTGCCAGTCGGAACCGATGCCGCACGATACGTCCAGTGGCACGGCAAGGTCGACGGCGTGTTCCATGGCGTTGCGCACCAGTTCGGTGACCTGGTCGCCTTCTCCCGGTGCGATTTCCACTACCAGTTCGTCGTGAATCTGCAGAATGATACGGCTCTTGACGTGAGCCTCGGCCAAGGTCTGCTCGGCGCGAATCATCGCGATCTTCATGATGTCGGCGGCAGATCCCTGAATCGGTGCGTTGAGTGCCGCACGTTCGGCGGCCTCACGAGCAACACGGTTGGTCGAATGCAGGGCCGGGAAGTAGCGACGCCGTCCGAAAATGGTTTCCGTATACCCCTTCTCGCGGGCATTGGCCACCAGCGATTCAAGGTAATCGTGCACTTTGCCGAAGGTATCGAAATACCGGTTCTTCAACGCTTCCGCTTCGCGTGGCGCGATCTTGAGCTGCTGGGCGAGACCATACGTGCTCAGACCATAGGCCAATCCGTAGCTCATGGCTTTTACGTGGCTGCGCTGGTCGCCGGTGATCTGGTCAACCGGCAGCTTGTAGACCATCGAGGCCACGTATTTGTGGAAGTCAGCTCCAGAGCGGAACGCTTCGATTAGCGCCTCATCACCGGACAGATCGGCCATGATGCGCAGCTCGACCTGTGAGTAATCGCAACTCATCAGGGCTTCGTATCCCTCCCCTGGCACGAACACGCCGCGAATCTCACGGCCGGCGGCGTTCCGGTTGGGAATATTCTGCAGGTTCGGGTCCACGGAGCTCAATCGACCGGTAGCGGCGACGGTTTGCTCGAAAGTGGTGTGGATGCGTTCATCTGATGTATTGGTGGCATCAATCAGCGTTTGGACGATCTGCTTGAGCTTGTTGATCTCTCGATGGCGCAGCAACGCCCCGAGGAAACTGTTGGCCCGCTCATTGTCCACTGATTTGACATACAGATCCTGCAATGCGGCCGCATTCGTGGTGTATGAGCCGGACTTGGTGCGTTTGGTGGGTTTCAAACCCATATCTTCGAACAGCACCTTCTGCAGCTGCTTGGGGCTTTGCAGGTTGATTTCGGTGCCGGCATACTCCCAAGCCATTTCCTGTGCCTGGCGAGCCTCGGCGGCAAACTGGTCACGCATGGAAACGAGTCGAACGCTATCGACTTTGGCCCCTGTGTGCTCCATGCCGTGCAATACGCGGGAAACAGGAAGTTCAATCGCGCGCATCAGCCAGCATTGTTCGCACTCGTCGATAATCGGCCCGAGCGTGACGGCAAGGTTGCGGATAATGGCCAGATCACGCAGACGATGTTCGTTCGGATCTTCTTCGACCTGATCGTCATCGAAGTCCAATGTGCCTTGCGACGGCTGTTCGGTTTCGGTGAAGTGGATGTCGAGGAAGTGCTCGGCCGCCTGCTTGAGGCTATCGGCGTGGAAATCCGGTTGGGCCAGATACCCGGCAAGCTTGGTGTCGAACATCGGCAGGTCCAGGTCAAGATCTACCGCGCCCAGAAGATGCAGCAATTCTTTATACCCATGCACGATGGTGCGGGAGTGTTCGCTTTCCAGGAACCGCGCAAGCTGTGCTCGCAAGGTATCGGTGATTGGAAGGGCCACTATGGCCGCTGATGTTGCCGTGGCCACGGCAATGGCTTGTGCCGTGGCACGTCCCGGCCTTTCGTCGCCCCATGCGGCCACGGTCCAAGCGTGGCCGACCGCGTCGCCGCAGACGGCATGCCGCTGCGAGCCATCGCCATAGTCGGAAACCGTGAAATCGGCGATTTCGCCGGGAACCTTGACCTCGGCGCGATGGGTCTTGACCCATTCGTCGAACTGTTCCGGAGCAGTGATGCTCGTGGGCTCCGGCAGGTTCAAGTCGAGGCTGCTATCATGCTCGTCCTGCTCATTATTCGTAGACTCGCCAGCTCCGGATGTGCTGGATGCCTTGGCCCCGATATTGAAGGTTTTCAGCACGCGACTCTTGGTACGCGGTCCGAATTCAAGTTCCTTGAACAGGGCGTCGATTTGTGCCACGTCCACGGTGCCGAATGTCAGATCCTCGATATCGACGCCTAGATCGACGTCTCGCACCAGTGCGTTGACTTTGCGATTGAGTTTGACCTGATCGATATTGGCCCGCAGCGATTCGCCTTTTTTGCCGCCGATTTCATCGGCGTGCTCGCAAATGCCGTCGAGGGAACCGAATTGGTTAATCCACTTGGCCGCAAAGCCATCGCCTACACCGGGTACACCGGGAATATTGTCGGCGGTTTCGCCGCGGAGTGCCGCCAGATCCGGATATTGTGCGGGAGCGACTTTGTATTTGTCGATGATGGACTGCGGCGTCATATGCTTCAGGTCTTTGAAGTGATGACCCGGGTACAACACGGTGACGTTGTCATCCACCAGCTGGAAGGCGTCTCGGTCTCCGGACAATACCAGTGTGTGGTAGCCGGCCTTGTCTCCCATGGTGGCGAGGGTGGCGATCACGTCGTCGCCTTCGAATCCCGGCTTCTCGATGTAGGTGACGCCGAGGGCCGTGAGCATGCGTTGAATCAATGGCAGCTGGGTGAGCAGCTCTTCGGGAGCCGCCTCACGGGTGCCCTTGTATTGCGGAAGCATCTCATTGCGGAATGTGCCGCCCTTCACATCGAAGGCGACGCCCAGATGGTCGGGCTTCTCCGCGTCGATTACCTGCGCGAGCATGGTGGCAAAACCCCAGACGGCGTTGGTGGCCTGGCCGCTGGAGGTACTGAAGTTGTCGACCGGCAGGGCGAAAAATGCACGGAAGGCCAGCGAGTGGCCGTCCACCACCAGCACTGTTTCATTGGTGGGTACGGTCGTCACGCTGGCCTCTCCCATAGTGTGTTTGTGTTGCTTTACGACTCAGTACGGCGATGCCGATAATCAGCGTTCGCCCGAATCAGAAGGCTTCGGATCGCCGTACTTGGCGATGATGGCCTGAGCCAAGCGCTTCTTGGGGATGCGCTGGTCCATGGAGGTCTTCTGAATCCAACGGAAGGCACCCTGCTCGGAGAAGTCGGCCTTGTCCATCAGCAGACCCTTAGCGCGGTCGACGAGCTTGCGCTCCTCAAGCGTATCTTCGGCCTTCTTGAGCTTCTCTTCGGTTTCCTTGAGCTGGTCGGTGGTTTCCTTGAGCTTGCGTTCGCTGCGCTCCACGTTGTCCAGCAGATCGTTGATCTCGGCGAAACGGCCCATGGCCACCTCGAGGGTCGGCAGCAGCTTGGATTCCTCGTACGGCTTGGTGACGTATGCCATGGCGCCGGCGCCGGTGGCCTTCTTCACCAGATCGGTCTGGGAGAATGCGGTGAGCATGACGACAGGGGCGATGTTTTCATCGCAGATAATGCCGGCAGCGGCAATGCCGTCCATACGCGGCATCTTGACATCCATGCACACCACATCAGGGCGGTACTTGTGGGTCAGTTCCACGGCTTCCTCGCCGTTGGCGGCCTGGCCAACGACCTCATAACCGTTGTCTTTCAGCATGGCGACCAAATCCATGCGGTTCACGGCTTCATCCTCGGCCACGACGACGGTACGCGGACCATCCTCGGCCACGGCCTTGCGCTCAGCAGGTTCGCTTTCATCGGCCACGGCCTTGAGCTCTTCGTCGGTCAGCACCTCATCGACGTTGATACTCGGTTCTTCGGACTTCTTCCTTGCAGCCATGCCAACCTCTTTCTTGAATTACCCAACAATGGGGTTCGTAATAATTTCAGCGAACTCCTAACTAAAGTGCCCTCGGTGGGACTCGAACCCACCACCTTCGCAAACCCTGCCGGGCTGAGGGCAATTCCTTGTCAGGAATCGCTCCTGACTCAGTTTACCCTCCTGTACATCCTGTTCGCGGTTTCTCTGCGAGTTTTGCCCGCACGCTGAACCGTCCGCATTTTGTACGGCAGTCAAGAGTAGCGGCTGCGGACGCGGCCTGTCAAATATCGGCGTGTGGGAGAATGGAGTTTCCGTTTTCGCGGAGTGTCCACATAGATGCAGGGTTTACCAAGGTGACCGTGTTCTTTAGGGCGTGCGCTGCGCGAAGACGGTTTTTTATTGGCTGAAGGAGGCCGAAGATGGTTGAAAAGGCAAAGAGGCCCTTGCGCCGCAGGCGTTTTGGGTGCGTTCTCGAACGCAAGGGTTCGACGGGGGATGTCACGAGCATCGAGGCTCGTTATATCTCGCCGATCGATGGTCAGCGTGTGTCGAAACGTTTCGCGCCGGGCAGGCGTGGCGATGCCGAGGATTGGCTCGAGACCGAGAGGTCGATCGTCGATCTGCATCGTCGTGGGATGATGACGTGGATTCCTCCCCGGGACCGGGATGGGAACACGTTGACGCCGAAGCTGACGTTCGGCGTGTTCGCCGACGGGTATGTGCGCCGGCATCGCAGGAAGGACGGTGCCGAGATCGCGGGCTCGACGTTGCGTAACCTGCGCAATGACGTCAAGCATCTCAAGGAGGCGTTCGGCGACGTGAAGCTGGCCGAGTTGACCGAGGAGCTGGTGACCGAATGGTATTACGGGCCGCATCCTAACGGGGAATGGCAGTTCCGATCGGAATGCATCCGGTTGAAGATGCTGTTGCGGGAGGCGTGTGCGCCGGGCTCCAAGGGCGCTCCTCCCCTGTTGGCGGAGAATCCGTTCACGCTGCCGATCCCGCCCGAGCCGGAGGCTGGGTCGTCGGATATTCCGCCGGTCGCGCCCGACGAACTGTACCATATATATAATGCGATGCCGGGGTATACGCGGCTGTCGGTGTATCTCGCGGCCTGTGCGGGCGGCATGCGCATCGGCGAGGTCTGCGGTCTGATGGACATGGACTTCGACTTGGAGAACAAGGTGCTGATGATCCGTCGCAGCGTCAGCCATGGCGCGGATGATCTGGGGCCTTCCCGGATCGGCAGGTTGAAGACGAAGGGGTCCCGGCGTACGGTGCCCATCCCCGACATGCTGATTCCGTTGATTCGCATGCATCTCGAGGATCGTCCGGACCAGTCGAACCACATGTTCTTCCAGGCCAAGCGCGGCGAGATCCTGTGTCAGAACACTCTGCGCAACCACTTCATGAAGGCCCGCAAGGCGGCGGGCCGTCCCGACCTGCAGTTCCGCACTCTGCGCGTGACCCACGCCACCCGTCTCATGCTCGATGGCAGCAGTCTCAAGGAGACGATGGACGCCCTCGGACACGTGAGGGAGGAGACCACGTTGCGGCATTACCTGCGTGCCGTGCCGGAGCATCAGAGGGAGGCTGCGGAACGCACCGCCGCCTATCTGCTGTCCGCGGACCCGTCGCTCGCGATCGCCTCGCTGCCTCCCGCTCCCGCCGGGCTGGACGCGGACGGCGATGCGGGCGACATGGCCGCGCTGGCGTTGCTGCTTGGCCAGGTGTCGACGCTGATGGCCGGCATCGCCGCCCGGAACGCGCAGCCGGCCGGATAGCCCGGCTTCCGCCCGCCCCTGCGGTCACGCGCCTATGGCCGGACCGTCCATGCCCGCATCCTGCGCGGGTCCGGGACGGTCCGGCGTTTCCATGGGCATCGCGCCGGGCAGTGCGGCGGGGTCGGGGAACATGTTCGCGGCGGGCCATAGCCCGGTCGGCCCCTCGTCGGGTGCGGGATCGTAGCCGGGGGCCGTCGCCTGCGCCTGGCGGATGCATTCGCTCACACTCCCCTGGAACGTGCTCTCGCGGGTGGCGGCCCGGCGGACCAGGTCGAGGCCGGCGGCGTCGCTGCGGTCCATGTCGACGATGAGCATGGTCGGCATGCCCGCGCCGAGGATCAGGTGCCGGTCCGTGGTCTCCACGAGGTCGTCGTGCGGCGTGATGATCGGATGGTCCGTGACCTGCAACGGGTTGGCGGGATCGTCGGGCAGAGCGAGGTGGATGTCCTCCGGCTTGGTGGCGGGGATGCGGATGGGTTGGACGGCGAGCGGCTGGGCGGGGTCGGGGTTTCTGGTGGCGATTTCCCCGGTGATCCATGCGGCGTTCCAGTCGTGGACGCCGATGGGCGTGTGCAGGTCGGGCTCGGCCATGACGCGGGCCTGGAGCGCGTGGGCGCGGATGACGCCACGGTTCTCATGCCAGTGGGAGTTGAGGAGTCCGATGGAGGCGAGCAGCTGGTCTCCCACCATGCGGCCCTTGTCCTTGTACCTGTTCCATTCCGCGGCTCCTTGCGGCTGGTCCGCCGGGTTGAGCGCGTCGCGTGCGATCTGGATGGCGCCGAGGGCGTGCGCGAGGTCGAGCGCGATGTCCTTCCATGGGCGGCGGGTGTCGATCGCGATGGCGTGTTCGTCGAGCCGGTAGCCCATGGGTTCGGCGGCGGCCTTCGCCTCGTGCCTGACGGCCAGGCCCTGCCGCGTGAGGGTCTTCGAGAGGGCCTGTGCGACCCGTGCGAACAGGTGGGTCTCCTCGGCCTCTTCGAGCGTGAAGTCGGGCAGGATGCCGCCCTTCTCCCGGATGTTTTGGATGTCCTGTTCGGTGTAGTCGCCACGGTCCTTGAGATGCGGGTCCTGCCAGGCTGGCGTGGTGTTGCGGGATATGTCGGCCATGATGGTCCTCCTTGATGGGCGGGGCCGTCTTTCGGCCCCTTCCCATCCGGCACCCGCACGCCGCGAGCCGCCGGCCGATTGCATCCCGTCCGTCACCGGGATGTACTTCACGACGTACAATCGGGATATGGGAGAAATCACGATGGAACCGGCTTACCACGGTATCGAGGAGGAGACCGTCACGCGTCTGCCGTTCAAGGCGTTCGACGAGTTTCTCAAGGCCCTCGACAGGCCGGTGCCGCAGACCGCCCGGGACCTTATCGGCATGGAGCCCGATTGGCTATGAGGTTCACGTCCCCGCGTAGGGCCTGGTCCGGCGACGTGCTCGACGGATCCGGCTGCGGCGTCGCGCTCATCTACGAGCGGCTGCCGCTTCGTGCGCGGGACGCCGAGAAACACGGACATCGGCCGTATAACGTAAGTTGAAAACAGCAGGCCCTCCGCCGCGGGACGGAGGACCTGCCTTCGGGCGGAGAATCAGATCTCGGCCAGCGCCTTGTCTAGGAGCGTGCGCACCGCATTGCTGCGGCTCATGTGGTGTTTGCGCATGTACCGTTCCAGCTTCGCGTCGCGTTCGTCGTCCAGACGGACGCGGATCACGTTGGAGGCAGGGGTGCTGCCCACGGCTAGGGGACGGCCTGGGGTTCTCTTCAGCGCCTCGGATAGCTGCTCGTCGGTGTAGCCCCTCTCGGCCTCCTCGGCATCGGCCTTGAGCATCGCGGCCTCGTCGGCCGGCAGTTCGTCGTAGGAGAGGATGTCGTAGTTCATGTCCATTGCCTGCCTCCTTCCAGCAGTTTCACGTATTGGGTCCTCATGCGCATCGCATGGATGAGCGCCGGCCCCCTCGATGTGCCGGCCACCACCACCTCCAGGGGAAGGCCGTCCGGTGATATACCCAGATACAGGACCTTGAGGGGGTCCTCACGCAGCACGAGGTCGCGAAGCGGATGCTCCCCACGTACATGGCGTCATCCGGCTCGATGCCGTGCTTGAGCGCCGAAGGGAATATGTTCACGACAATATTGTGACACAAAATAGGCGACGGGTCAAGGACGTATGGGGCACGGTCCGTCACGGCCATTGTGATCCAGTTGACGATCGAACTGCTGATGGGCATCGATCTCTTCCTGTTGGGATTGATCCTTTGCCTGGTCGCGTTGCCGTTGGAGGCCGCCTGCTGGTGGCGTTGGAGGCTGTCGCGTATGGACGCCGATGCCGCCCTGACCCTCGCCCGGGCGTTGTCTTCCTTCCGGGATTACGTCTCGGTTAGATGAGCCGCCCTGTTTTGTCCGCATATCGATGGCATGCGTCGTATGGCTTGAGTGACACCCATGACAATGATCAGGAGGAGGCGTGCGATGACGGGTTCGGCTCATGGCGGTCCGGCCGACGACAATGATGTCGGAGGTGTTTTCCGCGTATGCGTGGGCGTGGAAGAATCGGCTCGTTCCGCCCCGTCGACGTGGGGTGTTTTCGATGAACCGTTGACGGATCATGATCTGCTGGTATTGTCGCGCGCGTTTGATTTCTCGGACGGGCTCAGGGAGCATTGCGTGCCGGCCGCGTGGGAGGCCCTTGATTCGACATTGGATTCCGGGGTGCGCGAGCTTGTATCGCATCCGCCCCGGACCGAGGCCGAGCTTGCAGCGGCCATCGCGGGTTTGGGTCATGCCGTCGCCCGGCGGGCGGTGGATGGCGCGCTCGATCGTCTTCAGTCCAGATGGCTGTAACGCTGCACTTCGATGATGTTGCGGGGCAATCTGTTCTCCGTTTCCCCGGATGGCGCATGTTCCGTCCATCGTGTGGACTGGTTGGTCCGCCGGCAGTGGTCGGCTATCTCCTTTGATATGAGCCGCATGGTCTTTCCTGACGGTTCGGACGGTTTCGGTCAGCTGGGGCATGTACATGGTCCCATTATCCCCAATATCCCTTCTTTGGTCCGATATCGGCGGGATTCGGGCCGGCGGCGGCGTGGATGGCCGGATTGCGTGTCGTGTGTTGGGAGGCTTGCATGGCTGGTGGCGAGGGGAAGCGGGGGTCGTCGGGCAAGGCGTTCGTGGTGGCCGGCATGGCGGTCGCGGCCCCGCTGCTCACGGTCGTGGTCGTGTTGTTGTGCCTGGTGATCCTGGTGGTCGCGATCCTGCAGTCGGATTACGGCCTGGGGACGCGTTGCGTGACGGGCTCCTCGTCGTGGGTGGATTGGGCGGTGTCGGTCGCGAAGGATGATTCGCACGGGTATTCGCAGCCGAACCGCGGGGGCGACCCGGATTACGACTGTTCGTCGTTCGTGTGGGCGGCGTTGCGCCATGCGGGTTTCGACGTGGGGTCGAGCCCGTTCAACACTGACGGCATGGATTCGGTGTTGAAGGCGGCCGGTTTCGAACGGTCGGATTTCAGGGATGTGGCGTCCCTGCAGGCGGGCGACGTCGTGTGGGCCGACGGTCATACGGAGATCTACATGGGTGATGGCGAGTTCGTGGGCGCGCATTGGGACGAGAGGCATGGGGTCGAGGGCAGGACGCCCGGCGACCAGACCGGCGACGAGATCGGCGTGACGTCCACGTTGAACGCGCGGTACACGCGCGTGTACCGTGCGCCGGCCTCGCAGGGCTCGCAGGCGGTGTCGGGCGGCACGTCGGATTCCGGTTGGGACGGGATGGGCGCGGAGCAGGCGAAGGCCGCATGGTTCGGCGGCCTGGCCGGTCCGGGCAATACGTGCGTCTCGTATCCGCAGGGCCAGTGCACGTGGGGCGCGTGCCTGCGCGCCTACCGTCTGGGGTGGAAGCATGTGGGCCAGTATTGGGGCGATGGTGGCATGTGGGCCTCATCCGCGGCCGCGGAGGGTTACAGGGTGACGCGGACGGCCCCGGTGCCAGGCGCGATCGTGAGTTTCCCGCCCGGCGTGCAGGGCGCTGACCCGGCGGCCGGGCATGTGGCCGTGGTCGAGTCGGTGGACGCGTCGAAGGGCACGTTCACGATCAGCGAGATGAACGCGCACGGCCCGGTGTACACGTCGCGCGAGCTGCCCATCGCGGGCGGCGCGAACTTCATCCTTCCCAAGGACCCGATCCACGGGGCCGGCGGCGGCTCCTCGTCGGCGGCGACGTGCTCGGCGGGCGACCAGGACGGCGAGAAGGCGAGCGTGGAGGAGGCGAAGAGGATCGCGAAGCGCAAGATGAAGGACATGGGCTGGGATGACGGTTCCCAGTTCGAATGCCTGGACACGATCTTCACCGAGGAGTCGGGCTGGCGGTGGGACGCGGAGAACCCGGACAGCGGCGCGTACGGCATCCCCCAGTCGCTGCCGGCGGAGAAGATGGCCTCGGCCGGCCAGGATTGGCGGACGAACGCGGCCACGCAGATCGACTGGGGCCTGAAATACATTCGTGACAGGTACGGGACGCCGTGCGGCGCGTACGCGGAACGCAGGGCCAAGGGCTGGTACTGAGATTATCGGCGTCCGTTCGGGTGGTTTTTCCGGGAGCGGTCGTCTCATGGCGTTCCCGGGCCGGCCGGCGCATGATTTTCTTCTCTTTTTTCCCGTGCGCCGGCGGGCCGCTTTCCTTCACGGCCCCATGCCCCCTCCCCGGGCGTGGGGCCTTTCCTTTCTTTTCCGGCCCGTTATCGGCCGTGGGCCGTGCCGGCGCGTGGTGGATGCGCGGATCCGTGTTGTCGGGCCGTGGAGGCTTGTGATGAGGGAGGCTGTGATGTCCGGGATGGTGTTGGCCGATGATTCGCTGATCAACCTGTTCCCCGATCCCGCGTGGGATGTGGCGGGGTTCAGGGACCTGGCGGGGGGCGTGATAGCGGTGTGCCTGTACGCGGCGGTCGCGATGGTGATCGTCGGCGTGCTGACCCTGCTGCCGGGCCTGATCACGAACAACATGATGGAGCGCGCGTTCTCGTGGAGGCGTCTGCTGTGCGCGTTGATGATCCCGTTGACGATCGGCGCGGCGACGGGCGGGTTCGCGTGGGGCGCGGGCGCGTTCGGCGCGGACGGGCTGGTGGTGAACGACTCGTACCAGTCCGCGAACGGTCATCCCGACTGGAAGGGCGTGAAGAGCGACGAGGCGAAGAAGTCGGATGATCTGGGCGGCGTGGTCCGGCAGTTGGGCGAGGACATCGCGAACCGTGTGGGCAAGGCCGCGGGCGACGCGATCGGCAAGGCCCTGTCGACGGGCAAGAAGGCGTGGCATTGGCTGTCCGGCGGCGACGGGAAGGGCAACGTGTTCCAGAAGGCCGGGGACGCCGCGTCCGGGGCCTGGGATTGGGCTTCGGGCGGCGACGGGAAGGGCAACGTGTTCGAGAAGACGGGCCGGGCGGCGGGCGACCTGTGGTCGTCCCTGTTCGGCTGAGCCGTCCGCCCCCGTTATCGGCACGAGACGTCCGCCGCCTTTGGTGGCGGTGGGGAAAGGAGGGTGAATCATGACCATTATTCATCCAATCGCCGCCACCGCGTCCGATATCGTGCTGGCGTTGACCGACAACGACCTGTCCGGGTTCTCCGTGTCCCCGAACTGGACGTTCTTCCCGTTCATGAGCCTGGTGTCGAACATCGTGGGCGGCCTGTGGGCTTTGGGCATCTTCGTGGCGACGGCCGCGTGGATCATCGCCGCGTTCTCCTGGGTCGTGTCCAAGGCGATCCACAACAGCACGATGCAGCAGTACAGCGGCATCGTGTTCGTGTGGATCGCGCTGGGCATGATGCTGCTCGGCTCGGCCATGGCGATCGTCAAGTTCGCGTCCACGCAGGCCCTGTTCTGACCTCGGGGCCCGTTCCCTTTTTCCTCCGGGCCCGTCCCGCCGTCGGGGCGGGCCCTTTCCTTTCTTTGCTGTTTTTCCGTTGTTGGGAGGCTGTCGTGGGCGATATCGTCGAGGCGGTGCTGCAGAAGCTGTTCCCGTGGATGCTGGACCCGATGGGCAAGGCGTTGCAGGGCATGATGGTGGGCGCGTTCTCGTCGACCGCCGGATCCGTGTCGTACGCGGAGTGGAACGTGGCGATCACGGCCGCGAACAGGATCGGCTGGGTGATGGGTTTCGTGAACATGCTCATCTGCGCGGTGGGCGCGGTGCATGCGGCCGTGAAGGCCAGCCCGGCGGAGTCGGTCAAGTCGTTCGCGATGGCGGTGCTCGCCTGGCCGTTGACCGCGATCTGCGTGAGCGTGATGATCACGTGCGAGGGGATCGTGAGCCTCCTGTCCGCGAGGATCCTCGCGGTGGGCGCGGACACGACCAAGGGCCGGGGCATGGAGTCGATGGTGTCGGCCATGTTCAAGAAGATCCTGGAGCAGGCGTCCGTCCTGCATTCGCTGACGATGCTGCTCGTCTATCTGGTGTTGTTCGTGGGCGTGTTCCTCCTGTGCTGCATGCTCGCGGCCCGCACCCTGTGCCTGGTGCTGCTGGCCGCGGTCGCCCCCTTGCCGGTGATGAGCGCCGGCTGGAAGGCGACCCGGCCGGCGATGCGCCGCTGGCTTTCGGCCGTGGTGGGCGTGATGCTGGCCAAGCCGTTGGCCGCGCTGGTGATCACGGTCGGGTCGGCGCTGATGACCTCGCAGACCACGTCGGGCGTGGGCGAGGGCAGTTTCTGGGATCTGCTGGTCGGCATCGCCGCGATCTACATGGCCTGCTATTCGCCGAAGATGATCATGCCGGTCGTGCAGTTCCTGGGCGACGACCGGAGCATGGGCATGCAGCAGGCCGCGAGCCAGGCGGGCCGGAACGCGCTGGTGACCGCGGCCCAGCTGACCCGGCAGGTCGTGACCGCGGCCGCCGGGGTGGCGACCGGCGGGGCCGCGGCGGCGGGCGTGCAGTTGCCCGGCATGGCGCAGGGCGGGCTGGCCGCCCTGACCGGCCAATGGGGGCAGGTCGGCGAACAGGCCGGAAAAATGCTCGCCGGCTCCAAGGCCGACGGCAAGGACAAGGATGATGGCGGCGGGGCCCGGGATTCCGGCGCCCATGCCGCCGACCCGTCGAAGGACGACGGGTACGAGCCGCCGGTCTCCGCTCCCCCGGGCCCGGATGGCTCGGCCATTCCGGCGCCCGATGGCGCGTCGTCCGCCGGAACCGCGCCCGGCGGCGCCGGAGGGGACGGTGGCCGGGGCGTCGCGGGCCTTGACGGTTCGGACGGCTCCGACGGGATCGGCGGCGAGGGCGGCCTGGGCGGCGCCGGCGGCGAGGGCCGGACCGGATCGTCCGGCGCTCCGGGGTCTCCGGGCGATCCGGGGCTTCCCGGGATGCCCGGACCGGACGCGGTGCCGGCGCCCCCGGTCTCGCCACAGTCGCCGTCGGGCCCGGTCCTGGCCTGACTTATCGATGCGTTGCCGGGTGGCGTCCCCGTATGGGCGGGGATCGCGCCCGGCCCTTTTTCTTTTTTGATCGGAGGTTGCTGATGGTGGATGCCGATGGCAGGGACGACGGGGCGAGGGTGCCCACGGCGGCGTTCAGCCGCCTGTCGGCCACGAACGTCTTGTTCGGGTGGACATGGCCGCAGATCGGCGTGGGCCTGGCCGGCCTGGTCATGGTCGTGGGCGGCGCGGCGGCGGGCATGGTGCTGCCGTTGATGCTCGCGGGCGGCGTGGTCATGGCGTACGGGCTGATCCGTTACGAGGGGTTGAGCCTGATGGCGTGGACGTACGTATGGCTGGCGTGGCGGCGGCGTGTGCGCGACGGGTCGACCCGATGGTCGGCGAGCCCGCTCGCCTCGGGCCGGCCGGCGGGCGTGCTGGGCGTGTGGGGCCAGGTCGGGTCCCGGGCCCAGGTGGTCGAGGGGTCCGGCGTGGAGGTGGTCGGCACCCCGTTCCATGGCGCCTGCTACCTGTTCGACCCGGAACGCCGGCGGGCGACCGCGGTGCTCGCGTTGAAGGTCGAGGAGTGGACGTTGAGCACGGATGCGTCGAAATCGTCGCGCGCGGCCGCCTTGAACGATCTGACCGCCCGTCTGGCGGACACGCCGGGAGTGGTCGAGCTCAAGGAGACCGCGCTCCTGCTGCCGGGAGCCGCGCCCGCGCCGGATCTGCCCGACGATGGCGGGTCGCCGGAGTGGATGCGCCGTGATATGGCGGAATTGTGGGCCCTGCCGGAGGTCATGACCCCGTTGGCGAATGTGAGCTACGTGTCCGTGACCTGCGACGTGGACCGGCTCAAGGGCGTGGACCGCGCCCGGGGCCGGCTCACGGAACGCGAGCGGGTCGGGGTCGCGTTGGGCGACCTGGTGAAGATGACCGTCGCCCCGGCCCTGGTCGAATGCGGGGCGCGTCCCGGTTCGGTGCGCTGGTGCGGACTGGACGACCTGCGCACGCTGATCCGGTCGGTTTCGGATCCGGCCGGCAACGCGGACCGTCCTCCGGTCACCCGTGACGAGCCGACGCTGGGCTGGTGCGAGGAGAGCCTCGACGGGGAGAGCGTGACCCTGGAATCGTGCGTGGCGCGCACCTGGTGGGTGACCCAGTGGCCCGACCGGCCCGTGCCGGCGGGTTGGACGCGCGACATCCTGCAGGGCGGCAGGATGATCGCCCTGACCCATATCTGGAGGCCCATGAGCATGGAGAGAAGCGAGAAGGACCTGCGTGACCGCGAGTCCAGCATCCTGCAGCGCGACACGTTGCAGAACCAGCGGAAACTGTCGCGCGACGAACGCCGTGAGCGCCGCGAGCAGCGGCAGCGAGAGGCGGAGCAGGACGCGAACTGGCCCGACACCGACCATCAGGGGTATATCGCCCTGTTCGCCCCGGACCGCGACATGCTGGCCGTGTTCGAACGCGACCTGCGCGTGCGCGTCGGCAAGTACCATCTGCGCCTGTCCGGCCTGCGCGGCCAGCAGCGGCAGGCGTTGACCGCGGTCCTGCCGCTGGGGTTGTGACCATGGGCGCGCACGGCCAGGAGGACTGGTTCGACGAGGTCATGCCCGGGTTGGACGACGGGCGGCCTGGTGGGAAGCGGCGATTCCCGTGGCCCGGCCGGCATGGGAAGGACGACGGGGACGAGGCCGGGGCCCGCACCAGGCCCCGTATCGGGGTGCGTGTGGGCGTGGCGACGGTGATCGTCACGGGTCTCATGGTCGGGGCCGGGCTGACTGCGGGCATGGTCTCCGCGAACCGGCGCGAACGGCTGGCCGACGCGTCGGCGGCGTGCGAACGGTCCGCCCGGGCATGGTCCGCGGGATCGGCCGAATGGGGCCGTGACCGCGACCGGATCATGGGATCGGTCGACCTCGACGCGCTGCGCGCCACGGACCCCGATATGGCGGGCACCCTCGAACGGCTTTCCTCCGACCCCGTCACGCCGGCCGGCTGCACGGCCGGAGGCGACATGGCAACGCTCGACGCGGACGCGAAACGCATCTCCAAGGCCGCCGACATGCTCGCGAAACGGTCGGAACGGCTGGAAAAGGCCGTGGCGAAGGCCGGCCAGACGGTCGGCGACGCCGAATCGTCACGGGCCAGGAGCCGGCTCGAACGGGCCGTGGCCGACGCGCGGGGCCTGCTGGCGGGGAGCACGGCGGACCAGTACAAGGTGCCGTACCTGTACCGTCGGCTCGAACAGCTCACGGAACAGGCGGCGGGGCTGCTCGACGACGGGTCCGCGTCCCCGGCGGACATGGACCGGCTCTCCCAGGGCATCGACTCCATGGTCGCCTCGCTCGCCTCCGGCACGCGATGACGGGCCGCCATACGGTTATCGGTCCGACGCACGCGTGTACGGACAAACGGATCAGGAAACAGGAAGGAATCGGTCATGCCGTGTCGGTCAGAGGGTTCCGTTCGCCTCGAACGCGCTGTAGCAGGCGTCCATCGCGTCGTCCCAGCCGGGCAATCCGGTGCAGTGGCCGATGACCTTCCGGGGCACGTTCTCGAGGTTCTTCGCCCGGTATTCCCGTCCGGACGCGGGGACGCACAGGCGCAATCCGGTTTTCCTGAATCGTTGTATTGGCGTCGTCCGGGACGACGTTACGAGCTGCTGGGCCCGGCCTCGTGGATCGTGGCGGCGGTGGCGGTCGTCGTGTTCGTGGCCGTGCTGATCGCCGCGAGGGATCTCCTTGTGCCGGCCGTGCTTCTGGTTCCTTTGGCTTGCGTGATGGTCCTTGTGGTCCGTCTGCTGGCCTCCCTCGCGCGATCAATGGGGGCGGGCCGATGATGCACCTC
>JAIJEI010000201.1 GCA_022739095.1 Bifidobacterium sp. | reverse complement strand
TCGGTTTTCTCGCGTTCCTCAAGACGTGTGCGCACGTCGGGATCGGTGCCGGGGAAGGTGATGTCATCGATGGCCGCTCTGGCGTACAAGCCGGAGCCGCCGACGAGAATCGGCCGGATGCCACGTGATTGCAGGTCGGCGATGGTCTCGCGCGCAAGCTGCTGGAATCGGGCCACGCTCATCGTGTCTTCGGGGTCGATGATGTCGATGAGATGATGCGGCACGGCCGCCTGTTCTTCGGCGGTGGGTTTGGCGGTGCCGATATCCATGCCGCGATACATCTGGTAGGCGTCCGCGTTCACGATTTCGGCCCGCTCCCCCACTTCGGTAAGACGCCGGGCGATGGCGATGCCCAGCCCCGTCTTGCCGGACGCGGTGGGACCGACGATGGAAACGACTCGTTGCGTCATATACGCCCCCTCAGTGCCGCACGGAATAGGTCTGGCCGGCGGCCACGTCGGGGTCGGCAAGCAGGTTGTGGCGGCCGGCGTGTGTGACGGTGACCGTGACGAAATCGCCGATTTCAGGTACCGGTTCGCCTTCAGGCACGCCGATATGCACCAGCACGCCGGTCTTCTCACGTCCGGTGACACGGTGGGTGTCGATGTCTTTCTTGCCGAGTTTGCCGGTGATCATCACTTCGACGTCACGGCCTTCGAACGTGGCGAGGTTTTCTTCGGTGATCTGCTCCTGCAACGCCACCAGCCGGTCGAACCGGTCCTGCACCACGTCGCGCGGAATCTGCTCCATCTCGGCGGCCGGAGTACCGGGACGCGGCGAATAGATGAACGTGAACGCCGAGGAGAAGCGCGCCTGGCGCACCACATCCATGGTCTGCTGGAAGTCCTCCTCGGTTTCACCGGGGAAGCCGACGATGATGTCGGTGGAAATCTGCGCGTCGGGCATGGCGGCGCGGATGCGGCCCAGAATGTCGAGGAACTTGGCGGAGCGGTAGGAGCGGCGCATCGCGCGCAGAATACGGTCGGAACCGGACTGCAACGGGAAGTGCAGTTGGTGCATGATGTTCGGCGTTTCGGCCATGGCCGCAATCACATCATCGGTAAAGGCGGCCGGGTGCGGCGAAGTGAAGCGCACACGTTCGAGACCGTCGATGGTTCCGCAGGCGCGCAACAGCTTGCTGAAAGCGTATCGATCGCCGATACCATAACCGAACGAGTTCACGTTCTGGCCGAGAAGCGTAACCTCCTTGGCGCCATCGGCCACACATTGGCGAATCTCATCAAGAATGTCACCGGGGCGGCGGTCCTTTTCCTTGCCTCGCGTGGTGGGCACAATACAGAACGTGCAGGTGTTATTGCAGCCCACGGAAATCGCCACCCACGAGCTGATGCGGGAGGCGTGGGCGGCGGGAAGCTGGCTCGGGAACTGCCGCAATTGTTCAGTGACCTGGACCTGCGCCTTGCCGGTCGCACGATTCTGATCCAACAGCTTGGGCAGATCTTCGATGTTCTTGGTACCGAACACCGCGGAAACCCATGGCGCAGTATCCGCGATCTTCTTGCGGTCGAGCTGGGCCATGCAGCCGCCGACGGCGATCTGCAGGTTCGTCCGAACCAGTTTGACGCGATTGAATCGGCCGATGGTGCCATACATGCGTTCGGCTGCGTTCTCGCGTACCGCACAGGTATTGAGCACCAGCAGATCGAGGTCATTGCCATTGATCTGGTCCTCGGTTGCGGGCACGTAGCCATTGGCCTCCAGCACGCCGGCGATGCGCTCGGAATCGTGCACGTTCATCTGGCAGCCGAGCGTGTGGATATGGAATACGCCCTTGCCGCGCTCCCCCAGCAAGCTATCGGTTCCATCGGCTGCAATCAAGGCACGCTCCGCCTCGGTCATCATGTCTTCATTCATAACGACCGATTCTATCGGCGGGGTTCGTCATGATCCGGCCACGCATGCCATTGGTTGTCACGATGTCAAATATGGGTTCTTGGAAAGATTCCCCGCGAACATCCAGATTGTCTGGAATCCGCCGAATATATTGGTGGACGTGATACTTGACCGACATAGCCGACTCAAAACCTCCGATCTACAGGCCCGTCTCAAAGCGTTGGACCTTCCGGGAAGCACCTTCACCCCCGAACAGGTCGTTGAATTCATTGATCTCATGCAGGTGTATGAAGGCGCGATGTACGAGATCAGCACCAAGCTGGAGATTCTCGACGACGAGTTCCAGGTGCGGTTCAGCCATGATCCGATACATCATATGGAACGCCGTTTGAAGTCGGTGAGTTCGATCATTGGCAAGCTGGAGCGCAAGAATCTGCCAATCGGCGTCAATTCGATTAAGGACAATCTGTTCGATGTGGCCGGCATCCGCGTGATCTGCAACTATCGCGACGACGTGTATTCCGTGTCCAACTATCTGTCGTCGCAGTCCGATATTCAGGTGCTGCGTGTCAAGGATTACATCAAGAATCCAAAACAGAACGGGTATCGTTCATTGCACGTAATCTACGCGGTACCCGTGTTTCTCTCCTCGGGCGCGCATTACACGCCGGTGGAGGTGCAGTTCCGTACCATCGCCATGGATTATTGGGCATCGCTGGAGCATGCGCTGCGCTACAAGACCGATTTGCCGGACAACAAGCTCAGCGAGCATTCACAGACACTGCTCGACTGCGCCCGTTCGCTGCAGAACATCGAAGTGCAGATGCAGAACATCCACCGCGACATCAACGGCGCGCCGCAAGTGGGTGAAGCGCCTAAGACCACGGACTGAGAAGCGGAATCGGCCTGCGGCCGATTCATTTAGCGCTTCAGCCACTTTGGTAACTTGGCTGGCGCTTGGGCCAGCAGGGTTCCTAGGAAGATGAGCGCACAACCGAGGTAGCCGCGCGGGGTCATCATCTCACCGAGGAGTAGGGCTCCGCCGACCGCAGAGAAAAACGATTCGAGGCTCATCAGCAGGCTGGCCCGCGTCGGTGGCACCCACTGTTGGCCGACCACCTGCAAGGTGTACGCAATACCCACCGAGCCGATGCCGGCGTACAGAATCGGAATCCAGGAATGCGCGGCACCGGTCCAGTCGACCGAGCCTTCGATCAATGAACCTGCCCAGCTCAATACAGCCGTGGTGCAGAACTGTCCAAACGAAAGCTTGATGGCGTCCACGGTGCCGCCCAAGGTATCAATCACCAGAATGTGTACGGCAAATAGCACAGCCGTAAACACGAGCAGGATATCCGCCAGGCCGATCGAACCGAAACCATCGGTGATGCACAGCAGATAGAAGCCGGCGATGGACAGCGCCACGGCCACGAACACC
>JAIJEI010000200.1 GCA_022739095.1 Bifidobacterium sp. | reverse complement strand
TCCGGCGACCCGGCCGATGTGGTGTTGCTGGACGCCGACCCATACGCCGCCGATACTCCGGAAGCCATGCGCGCTATGCCGCAACACGTCGTAATGACATTGCTGTGCGGGGAGCGTACGTATTGATGCAAGCCATCGGCATGAAGTGACCAGAGGCCCGTCTTGATAACCGCGTTGCACGGAAAACATGTTGTGTTTTTTGAATTGAGAGCTACTAACGTTTGATTCTCCGTTTCAAGGGGCGGATTTGAGCCTTTCCGGAGGTCTATCTCCGTTTCAAGGGGCTGGTCATGCGCTCAATCTCAGATAAAATCCCATTCACGCCAACGTCATTCCGCCGTTTTTGTGCCTCGCCTACTTGAGCAACAGCCCCTCGAAGCGGAGATAGATGTCCGGAAAACAAGAAATCCGCCCCTCGAAGTGAAGATAGGACACAGCAGACGCCGCAATACAAAAACGCCGTGTCAGTTGCCCAGTTGGGGCTGACACGGCGTTTTGCTACGAGCGGCGAAAAATCAATACTTCATGCCCATGGCCTCGCGCACCTGGTCGAGGGTCTCCTCGGCGATGGCGTTGGCGCGCTTGTTGCCGTCGTGCAGGATGTCACGAATGGAATCCATGTCCTTGGCCAGTTCGGCACGGCGCTCGCGGTGCGGGGCCAGGAACTCGTTGACGGATTCGATGACGTATGCCTTGAGCGCGCCGGCACCGGAATCGCCGATCTCGTCGGCGATGTCCTTCGGGTCACGGCCGGTCACCAGGCCGGCGGTGGTCAGCAGGGCGGAGACCTGCGGACGGGCAACCGGGTCGAAGGTGATGCGGCGCTCGGAATCGGTCGGGCTCTTCTTGATGAGCTTGGCGGTTTCTTCGGCAGTGGCACCCAGCATGATGGAGTTGCCATACGACTTGCTCATCTTGCGGCCGTCGAGACCCGGAATCTCCGGCGCCTCGGACAGAATGGCGGCCGGCTCCGGGAACACCGGGTTCTTCTTGGCGTAACGCTCGTTGAAACGACGGGCGATGGTGCGCGTGATCTCCACGTGCGGCAGATTGTCCTTGCCAATCGGCACGACGTTGGCCTTGCAGAAGAGGATGTCGCACGCCTGGTGCACCGGGTAGGTCAGCAGCAGGCCGGTCAGCGCGTGGCCGGATGCCTCCATCTCGGACTTCACGGTTGGGTTGCGGTGCAGCTCGGCCTCGGTGACCAGGGACAGGAACGGCAGCAGCAGCTGGTTCTCGGCCGGCACGGCGGAGTGGGTGAACATCATGGTCTTGTTCGGGTCGATGCCGGCGGCCATGTAGTCGAGCACCAGGTTCAACACGTTGTCTTGGATGTGCTCGGTGGTGTCGCGGTCGGTGATGACCTGATAATCGGCGATGATGATGTTCGTGTTGACGCCGCGCTCCTGCATGGCGACACGCTCACGGATCGAGCCGAAGTAGTGACCGAGGTGCAGTCGACCGGTCGGGCGGTCGCCGGTCAGCATGGTGAAGGATGACGGCTTGGCCTCCAGCTTGGCGAGCGTTTCGTCCGAACGCTTTTTGGCCGCGAGGAAGCTCGCGCTCATCTCATTGCCTGCCGCTGTCAGTTGCTGCTCGTCGGTCATGCGAAAATCCTTTGAATAGGCCTCAAATAAACGCTTTTTATGGTAAAAGTGCGAGCCGACAACGAACAAGCCACTATTAGTGGTACTCTCTATTGTTGATGAATCGAACAGCACAGTAATCGCAGGGGGGTCAGATGGGCCGCGGACGTCAAAAAGCAAAACAGCAGAAAATTGCCCGAAAGCTCAAGTACCTGACCACCGATACCGATTACGATGAACTGGCAAAAGAGCTGAGCGAGCAGGAGCCGGGGACGGGCTCTCCTGACCCGTTCGCCGACGTCGATGACCAGTATGTGGACAAGGATGTGGATTCCGCTGCTGCCGCCGACGTCGCCAAGGTCTCGCCCGCCGCGCAGGAGGACGACCTCGACGAGTACGCCAAGTGGGCAGCCGAAGCCGCCGCAAAGGCGACCAGCGGCGAATTCCCGGCCTCCGCGCCGGCCGCGCCCAAGCCGAAGCCGGCCCCGCGCAAGCCGATTCCGATGCCCATGCCCTCAGCGCTGAAGCCGAAGAAGAGCTGAGCGCACGTAGGCATATGCCGGATATCAGCGTGCAGGATGGGCCAAGGCCCACCATGCTCGTCATGGACAACGACCGCATGGCCCTGATGGCATTGCAGTCGATTCTGGCGAAGGCCCTGCCAGACTTCGAATTGTTGCCGCCGGTGAGCGAAGGCAGCAAAGCCATTCAGCTGTGCACGGCCACCAAACGCCCGCCCGCGGTGCTGCTAGCCGATATCGCGATGAACGACATCAATGGTCCGGATGTGGTGCGCGCGATTCGCAAGGAGAACGCGACCACGGAGATACTGGCCATCACCGCCTCGATTGTGGGCCGGCATGCCCGGGAGATGGCCCGGGCCGGCGCACAGGGCATCATGAGCAAGAACGATGATGTGCGGTTGCAGGCCGTGGCGATTCGTCAGGTACAGGCCGGCAAAACATGGGGCGATGGTGGCGACGTGCGGTTCGAGACCGCGGCCGTTGCGTCCGCGCGCATCAAGGCCGAGAAGGACAACCGGCTGAGCGCGCGTGAGATGGAGGTTACGGAACTGTGGTCCCGCGGCCGGACCATGCCGCAGATCGCCGCCGAACTGTCCATCACCGAAACCACCGTGCGCACGCATTTGATGCGTGCGGCCGACAAGCTCGGCGTCGGCAATCTCAAGGAACTTATCGGCGCATGGATTCGCATGAACCTGCACTGATGGGTGCGTAGGGGATGCGTAAGTCACGTAAGGGAAACAGTTCGGTGAAACGTCCGATTATCATTTCGCGGCATTCGTCGTATTCGTACAGTCACGCCGACGGCAAGAAGCATCATCAGATTGATATCGATATAGAACTCAAGCATCCGCTGGCGATGTTCGGCCCGATTGGTGTGCTCGCGGTGGTGGCCATCGTCTATGCGGTGACCGGGTCGTGGCTGGTCACGACGTCGGCGGCGCTGATAGCCAGTGTGCTGTTGGTGTTGCTCGGGGTCGCGTTGCACTGGCGCAAGCGCATGGTGGCTCAGGAGAGTGAAAATGAGCAGATGGGGTCGGTATTGGCCGACTTGCGCCAGAGCAACCAGCTGGCGATTGAATTACACGACACGCTATCCAACGATCTGACGTATATCTCGACCATCGCCCGGAATAATCTGGCCGCGCCAGCCGGCATCGATGGTGGCGACTGGCAGCGCGTGCTGGATCGCAGC
>JAIJEI010000199.1 GCA_022739095.1 Bifidobacterium sp. | reverse complement strand
CAGCCAGCAGGCGACGAAGTAGATCACCGCAGCCATGACCAGCGTCTGCAGGATGTTGAAGTACATCGAGCCGAGTCGGCGCGATTCCTGCAGCAGGTCGGTATACATGATGATCGAGCCTAGAGCGGTATCCTTCAACACCACGACCAGCTGGGTGACGGCGGCCGGCAGCATGGCGTAGACGGCCTGCGGCACCTCAATCTCCATCAGCGACTGCGTTTCGGTCAGGCCCAAGGCAAGCGAGGCCTCGCGCTGGCCGCCCGGCAGATTGCCGACGCCGGAGCGCACCAGTTCGGCGACCACCGAACCGTTGTACAGCACCAAGGCCAGCACCACGGCCCAATAGGACGGGCTGGACAGGCCCGCGAACGCGAACCATCGCCAGAAGAAGATCATGAGCAGCAGCACGGGGACCGCACGGCAGAACTCGACGATTACGGCGGAAACGCCACGAACCAACGGGTTCGGCAGCAGTCGGCCCACGCCGAACACCAAGCCGAACACCACGGCACCGACCACGGCCACGACGGTGGCCTTGATGGTCATCCACAGTCCGGGCAGGTAGAAGTCGGTCCATGCCTCTCGTTCGACGGCGGGCTTCCACAGCTCCCAGCTGAGCTGGTTCTCGCCGTCCGGCGGGTTGTGCAGGCGCATGAGGATAAGCACGAGCACCACCGCGAACAGAACGCCCGCGCTCCAGTTGACGATGCGAATGGTGCGCCGGCCCTTGGGACCGGGCGCGTCGAACAACACGGAATTCGAAGTATCGGCCATATCCGTCACCTCCTTACGGCGAGCTTGTTGGACAGATACGTGGTGAGCATGCCGATAGGGATGATCAGGATCACGTAGCCGAGCGCGAAGATCAGGAAGATCTGGATGATCACGTCGGGGCGGAATTCGATCATCTCGCTCATCAACGAGGATGTTTCGGTGGCCACGGATGCGGCGGCGGCCACGGTGGAGTTCTTGAGCAGGGCGATCAGCGTGTTGCCGAGCGGTGCCACGGAGCCTCGGAAGGCCTGCGGCAGAATGATCTCGGTTGCTGACTGCATGAAGCCCAGGCCCAGCGCTCGTGCGGCCTCGGCCTGGCCAATCGGCACGGTGTTGATGCCCGAACGCAGCGATTCGCACACGAACGCCGCCGTGTACAGGCTCAGGCCGGTGACCGCGAGCCAGAAGAAGTTCGTGGCGAAGGTGTCGGAGAAGCTGAGCTTCAGCTGCGCGTAGGCACCCAGCACCATGAACACCATGATGATGGTCAGCGGCAGGTTCTTGAACAGTTCCACATACACACCGGCCACAGCCCTGAGCGAAGAAATCGGCGAGATGCGCATCACCACGAGGATCACGCCGAGGATCAGGGAGAACAGGACGGACCACAAGGTCAGTTCGATATTGACCAGAAACGCGCCGAGCACGTCATACTGGCTGAAGAGTTCCAGGAATCCGCTCATCAGGCCTCCTCTCCTTCGTCCGGGGTGGGCGGGTTGTAGCGTACGTCGGGCGTGTAGTTAGTGCCCTTGGTGTTGTCGCTGATGGCGTTCTCCCACGAGCCGTCCTGGATCATGTCCACGATGGCGTTGTTGATTTTTGTGGCCAGCTGCGTGTCGCCCTTCTTGATGCCCACGCCGTAGTATTCCTGCGTGAACGGTTTGCCGACCACCTTGAGCTTGCCGCGCGCGGCAGAGGCCAGGCCGGCCAGGATGATGTCGTCGGTGGTCACCGCGTCCACGATGCCGGAGAACAGGGCGGTGGCGCATTCGGCGTAACCGGGCTGTTCCATGAGCTGGACTTCGGAGGCGAACTTCTCCTTGACGGTGGCGGCCGAGGTCGAACCGGTGACGGAGCATAGGCGCTTGCCGTTCAGGTCTTCAGGGCCGTTGATGGAGTTGTCGTCCTTGCGCACGAGCAGGTCCTGGCCGGCCACGAAGTACGGGCCAGCGAAGGAGACGGCTTTCTTGCGCTCGTCGGTGATGGAGTAGGTGGCGAGGATCATGTCCACGTCGCCGTTCTGAATCATGGCCTCACGCTGCTTGGAGGGGGCTTCCTTCCAGATGATCTGGTCTTCGGAATAGCCGAGTTTCTTGGCGATGTATTTGGCCACGTCCACGTCGAAGCCCACGTAGGTGCCGGACTTCTTGAAGCCCAGGCCGGGCTGGTCGAATTTGATGCCGATACGAATCTTGCCGGTTTCGTCCGCGCCGCAGGCGGCCAGCGACATTGTGCAGGCCACGGCGGCGAGCGCGGCGATTACGCGGCAAGCCTTCCGTTTGAACGTATTGGTGAATGTCATTGGATTGCGTACCCGTCTTTCAGTGGGTGAGGATCTTCGAGAGGAAGTCCTTGGCACGGTCGGTCTGCGGATGCTCGAAGAACTCGTCGGGCGTGTTCTCTTCGAGAATCTGACCGTCCGCCATGAAGACGATGCGGTCGGCGGCCTTGCGCGCGAAGCCCATCTCGTGGGTCACGCAGATCATCGTCATGCCTTCATGCGCGAGTTCGACCATCACGTCGAGCACTTCGTTGACCATTTCCGGGTCGAGTGCGGAGGTGGGCTCGTCGAACAGCATGACCTTGGGGCGCATGGCGAGCGCGCGGGCGATGGCCACACGCTGCTGCTGGCCGCCGGAGAGCTGGGAGGGCATCTTGCTGGCCTGGGAGTCGACGCCCACGCGGGCGAGCAGGTCCATGGCCATTTGCTCGGCTTCCTTCTTGTCCATGTGACGCACCTTGATGGGGGCCAGCGTCACGTTTTCAAGAATGGTTTTGTTGGCGAACAAGTTGAACGACTGGAACACCATGCCAACTTCGGCCCTGAGGTTCGCGAGCTCCTTGCCTTCCTCTGGCAGGGGCTTGCCGTCGATGCGGATGTCGCCGGAATCGATGGTCTCGAGGCGATTGATGGTGCGGCACATCGTGGACTTGCCTGAGCCGGACGGGCCCACGACCACCAGCACCTCACCCTTGGTGACGGTCAGGTTGATGTCCTTCAGGACATGCAAAGCACCGAAGTGCTTTTCGACGTGGGTCAGTTCGACTAGCGGACGGTTCGGGTCCTCTTTGCCGGGAACCAGCGGGGCCAGTTTGGCCTTGCTTGGTGATGTTGTGCTTGTCGTGCGCGAACGCACTGCTATTTCATTGTTTGTTTCAGACATGAGTGGGAGGATAGCACACCGGCGTTTCCAATGTGTACACAGTATGTCCACACAGTTGCTCAGTCGATGTCTCATTTCCGCATCAGACATCGTGATGGCGGCATAAGCGACTTCGGCATGTCTCCCGTTTCCGGAAACATCGCGGGAGGCCGACCGA
>JAIJEI010000198.1 GCA_022739095.1 Bifidobacterium sp. | reverse complement strand
GACATTGAAACGTTGCTCATTGGCGGTGTAATCATCGACATCCCGGCGCAGCAGGTCGTATGAGGTGATGAGCACGGTGGGTTCATCCGCCCGGAACGCATGGCCGATGGCGGTACGGCGCTCGGCTTTGGTGCCGGCCACCACCACGGCGTTGAAGCTCGGGGCGAACTTGGTGAATTCGGCGCCCCAGTTGTACACCAAGGACGCCGGGCACACGATCAACGATGGATTAAAACTGTCGTTGTCCATATCGCCAGTATTCCGCTGATATCGAGACAGCAGCAACGCAATGAGCTGCACGGATTTGCCCAAACCCATCTCGTCGGCCAAAATACCGCCAAAACCCTTGTCGCACAACGTGTTCAGCCATTGGAAGCCTTCGACCTGATAAGGGCGCAGAATATGCTTGAGACTGTCCGGCACTTCATACGACTTAGGATCGATGATCTTGAGATCGTCGATGTATTCGGTGAATGAAGCGTCCTTGACCACATCAGAACCATCATCCGGCAACTCACCATCCAGTAGAAACGCCCGACCGCCCGGCAGCTCGATCAGCCCGGAGTTGAGCTGCTGCTCGCTCAGATCAAGATCACTGGCCAATCGGTCCAACGTGCTGAGATTCGCGCCGCTGAGTTTGACCAGCGTGCCGTCCTTCAACTGGTGGAACCGTTGGCGCCGACGGTACGAAGACAGCAAGGCACCCACTTCGTCCGGCGGTACTTCATCGGCGAGGGGCGATATCTCCACCAAGTTGCCTTTGATGGACAATCCAACTTTGACGCTTGGCGGCTTGGGCGCGATCAGCCGGTCAAAAGCCGGTGTGGTGAAGACCTCGCCTACTTCCTTTAATGCCGGTAATCCCTCGTCAAAGAGACGAACGATCTGCGTGGTATCATCGCGATCGATAGTGGCCGCATCAGACACGAATTTTTTGGTGGCCTTTCGCGCGGCCGGCGTTCGGAACCCATTCACCGTCTGATGAGTGGCGGCCGTAACACGCTTGCGCTGATCCGGCATGGTAAAGAATTCACGCACTACATCAATCGCAAGATGCTCAGCGTCGAAATCTCGCCCAATCACGCCCCGAGACAAGGGGATGGAACGCTCATCCCCAGCATGCACCGTCGGGCCATCGGGTAGTAACGGGACAATGGCATCGCCGTAGCGTGCCTTGACCTCGCATTGCACACCATGCTCATCACGATCCAGATAAAACTGGAGGTTGCATTCCATAGGGCTTAATTCAGCCAGCTCGCGAGGAATCTCACTGGCCTCCAACAGTCCGGCACCAACCAGCTGAGGCAATAGCGTGCGTGCGAATAGGGCGATGTCATCGCCGGCAATGACCTGTCCCTCACCATCGGGCTCAAACAGGTCTCCCAATAATCCTCGCAATGGAATCAATCGTTTCGGGCAACGGACGAATCGGCATCCTGCTGCGCTTTTACGCTGAGAGCCCGCCATCATGGTGGATACCGCACCGGCCGGATTAGTGGAGGCGAGCAACAGCCATACATTCTTGCCGCCGTCGATCACGGTTTCCACCGCCGGCACTCCGGTAAGCAGGTACCCGGCATCCGGACCATACGTATTGAAATCACGCCGCGCAATACGCATAAGAAAATCTGGCTCGCCACCATCAACCGGCACCGATGCAGGCTGCCCGGAGAACCATGTGTTCAACACGAGCTGTACGCCTCTGTCCTCACGTACGGACAACAACCGGGCCACTTCCGGTGCTGAAAGCGTCAGATGACGGTCGATGGCGATATGCCCGTAATACCGGTCTTGCTGCTCGGCCGCACGACGCACGGCCATCGCGTCGTCGAGGAAGCCCAGCAGTAGGCGCGAATCATCGTCGAGCATATCCGGCGTATGAGTAAAGGCAAGTTTCTGCCCATAATCCGTATAGTCGCCATTCGCCATGGCAAGCACGAATTGCGGAATCGATTTCAGCACATAGCTGGACCCATTGGAAGTCGAGCCGATCTTGAACTCCACGCTCCATACGCCGTCGATGAAACTCAATATCGGGACAAGCTGCACCTGTCCCAAGCCCACGGTCTCGCTATCGCCCTGATACCCACCGCCGCGGGTGCCGGCACGAGAGCCATACCCGCTATTCGCACGTCGTCCACCTGCGCCATTTCGTCCTTTTGCAGTATCGAATCGGCGCATGAGCGCATTGCGGCGACGCGCTTTGGCTTGAGCGTCTTGTCTATCGGCGTGCTCCATATAGTCAATCAGCGTTCGAGACGGCCTCACAGCCCCGGCACGGTACCCTTCAAAACGCTGCGGATCATCGCAAAATATGAGGGCGAGCGCAATCATGTGCTTGCACATGCCATAGCCACGGCCGTAAGCCGGGCATGAGCACTTGCCACCGACGGCTTCTCCCGTATCGAGGTCGAATTGCACGCTGGTACGATACTTACTCGATGGGCTGGTGGTGCCACGTAGAATACCGTCAAGCTCGGCATACCCGGTGCGATGATTTTCGCTGTATACCGGATTGATAACCATGGTGGCCGCTTTGCGCGCAATGCTACGGGCACGAGCGAGCACGGCATTCGACGATGACGATTCCACATCGTTGCGCAACGCAAGGATAGGGACGGCATGGGCTTCGGCACGCTTCGCAGACCCGGCGAAATGACCTTCGTCCTCATCGTCGAACCATACGGAACGTCCTTGCCTGAAACGATAGGGCATAACCGCATCGGCGGCGGACAAACTGTCCGTTCCGCCAAACGTTACGGCTCTACTGCCGGCAGCGCCTGCGCCACCAAGCATTCCACCTGCCTCGCCAGAGATACCGCCTATACCGCTGCTCTTGCCGGCAAAGAGGCCCCTGTCCTCATTAGTGCCATTTGCATCATCTGCGCCATACCGATCATCGTCATAATCGGCATCTTCGTCGCCTCCCTTTTTCCAAGGATTGCGACGCCGCAACGCATGTCCCCAGGAAACGCCGGAATCATCATCCTCATAGGGCTGGAGGCCATCGTCATCCGCATTATCGGGAACATGGCCAAACACACCATACCCTTTGCTCACGGACGGCATCCTTTCCAGCGAATGTATTTCAACCCAACGTTTCCATCCTAGACGAAGTGCGCGGTAGCCTTAACATATGGATGCAGACAAGCCGGCACAACGCAAATCCTATGCGGGGAACACCACCCTCGAAATCTTCGAGGTGCTATGGCGTCACAGTTACTTTGGGCATGGCCTGACCGTGCGGCAAATACTCGACGAGCTTGCCCGTAAGCACCAGTTGGAAGACCCAAGCGAGCTGCCGACCGAGAAGACCATACGAAACCAGCTCAAAAAGCTTACCGCCACGGAATTTCTCGGCAGACATATCGGGCATCTCACCGAAAGCGACCTTGCCGGCATCGAATGCAAGAATCCACAACCCGGCTGGTATCTTGA
>JAIJEI010000018.1 GCA_022739095.1 Bifidobacterium sp. | reverse complement strand
GAGACTGGTCTTAGATATTCTACGTGCGGGGCTATCCTTGACGGGCTCCGTCTCAGGATTGATTTGCGTATCGTCGACTTTTTCCGGCTGGGCTGTCACGGCAACGTCCCCACCGGCCGGAGTCTTATGTAGACGGGCCAGTATCGAGTGATAGGCGCTGATGAGTTCCGGGGTGTGTACCACCCACAACACAGCCACATATACTACGGCCAGCACAATGGTGAGCACCACGCAGATGGCCAGCGCAGACCACCAGCTCATGTGCCCGCCTACTGGTCGAATATCCGCGCCGAACAGCGCGACGACCGGTCGTTTGATCAGCCAGACCACAACTCCGGAAGCCAGTGCCGCCACAATGGCCTTGGCATATGTCCTCGTGATTTCCCGACCGCCAAGATTGCCTTCGAACTTGCGGCGCAACATCATCAATGTCAGCGGCAACGCCAGTAATCCACCGAGGGTCACCGAGCAGGCGATGCCGAGTACCCAATGCTCAGGAGGAAGTACCATCATGCCAATGACCATGAATACCGAGGTGAACCCATACTGCATTACCGCGGACAAGAAGGGGTGCAGGCCGTCCTCAAAGGCATAGAATGTACGTTGAATCAGCAGGAACGCCGATCCCAAAGGAGTGCCCACAGATAGGGCGATAAGCGCGTAGGAAATCAGCATGGTCTCGTCCATCGAGACGGACGGAAGTAATGCGCGGATAATCGGTTCGGGGAACACAATCATGGCAGCGGCGAAAAATATGATGAGCAGGCCCACGTTATTCAACGCACTGACCAGATCATGTCGCGCTTCCTTGATATTCGAGGCCGCGACCGAACGGGAAATATTGGGAAACATAGCCGTGGATACCGATACGGCGATCAGCGAATAGGGCAGGATGAACAGTGTGTACGCATTCTGATAGGTCGCGTTGCCTGCCACGCTGAACAGGCTGGCACCCGTCAGTTCGTGGGCGCGCTGCGGTGCGGATGTGGCGATACGGGTAAGGATAATGCCGCAGATCTCACTGGTGGCCACCACGCCCAAAGAGCCTAACGCCACGGGACCCATAGACCTGAGTCCAAAGCCGCCAAGCCCGAAGCTGGGTTTGTACTTGAACCCGATACGGGCCAGCGGCAGGAACAGTATCAGCACTTGGAAGGCCACGCCCAAAGTCCAAGTGCCTGCGGTAAGCGCGATTTTGTCGGCGGTCCAGAATTCAAGGGGCTGTTCATTGGCCTTGCTGAACAGCAGAATAAAGCCAGTAAAACCGGCGCAACTAATGATGTTGGCACCGGTCGAGCTCCACGCATACGTGAGGAAATGGTCTTTGGCGGCCAGGATCTGCCCCAATACCGTATACAGGCCGTAGAAGAACACCTGAGGCATGCACCACAGGGTAAACGAGGTGGTCAGGGCTATCATCTGGTGATCGTCGCTACCCACGTACAGGCGGGCAAGCAGAGGGCTGGCCGCCGCCATCACCACGGTCATGGCCAACAGGATGCCGATGGCCAACGTAATCAGGCGATTCAGTCGTTCTTGGGCGTCTTTTTCTTTCAACGTGCGCACGATCTGGGGCACCAGCACGGCGTTGAAGATGCCGCCGGACACCAGCGTGAATACGGATTGGGGGATCATGGAACCGGCCTGATAGGCGTTGGCCGCCAATCCAGTGGTGCCGATGGCCGCAGCGAGAAGAATCGTGCGGAGCTGACCGGTCACACGGGAAGCGGCGGTTCCCGTGGCCATGATCAGGGAATTACGACCTACGGTTGAACTCATTCGTCGGGGTCCTTCTTCCGATGGAACTGCCGCCACAGGCCGATAATGCCCAGTAGCATGGCGAAGCCGATGATAATGAAGCCGCTGGCATCACTGATGCGCATCACACTGGTGATCGCGGTGTCCTGCGTGTTGCCGAAGCTATTGCCTTCCCGGTCGGTCAGCGACACATGGGCCGTCGATGAGCCGGAAGCGGAAACGCGGATGGTGAAGGTCACCTGAGCGTCACTATGCGCGGGAATATCGATGTCAGCGGTTCGCGAGGTGACGATCTGCATGGAGTCAGTCAGTGAGTTGACCTGCACGCTGACGGCGTAGGGAAGGTCATTGCTGATGGTGATTGGCATTTTCGCGGATTCGCTGAACACGGATACCGATTCCGATGGGTTGATGCGTACGCCGTTCAGAAGATCGCTGGCCAGTGTTTTCGCGGCTTTGACCATGGCTTTTCGCGTGGCTGTCGGTTGGGGGGAGCCAGACATGGACCGCAGCGCCATATCGTCATGCAGCACCAGTAAAGAGCCGATCCATTGCGTCGGATCGTTGCTGTGCGAGGCGGTGTCATTGGCGTCCTGCCGGGCCAGGGCCTGCGGGTCCAACGACGAGACCTCGTCGGAATCAATCTCGTTCTTCAATATGGAGGTGGCCATGCGCATGATGTCATGCCGGCTGTTGGCCAACTGTCTCAATGCCGACCGGGTATTGGCGGTGTCGGCATCATCGGCCTTGTCGGGATTGACCGAATCGCTGACATTGTACGGATCGGCCTTGGCCATGGTCTTCAGGTCCGTAAGATTCAACCAGGACGCCTGCTCGAAAGCGCTCATCACCTGATCGATCCAGCTGGCCTCCGTGGTGCGGGAGAACGTCATAAGCAGGTATCGGGATGTATAGGGCTGTTCCATCTGGTAGAACGCGCTCTGAGCGACCAGTCGGGCCAACCGACCGGCATCGCTGGACTCGGCCTGCGCGTCCGTGCTGGTGGCTTGGCCCTTGGCCAGCGTGCTCAAGGTCGATTGCTCCTTCAGCACGGTGACATCGCCGGCAGGCGTATGCACCACGTAGGTGCCTGTGTGTACGGCTTCAGTCTGGTCGGCATCGAAAGAGGCATCGGCAATCACCGTGTCATAGCCCTGCTCGCGTGCTGTGGTCAGCGCATCCAACGTCCAACGGTTGTTGCCCTGCCATGCGTACGCGGAGGGTGTTTCGGAGTCGCCTCCGTCGGCATACCATGCGGCCGCCTGCTTGGCGTTCCACTGCTCGGTGGTGATACCGGCCTTTTCGTAGGCCGCGGCATCACCCAGCGCGGTATAGGCGGTGATGTCGAAGTCGGCGGGCTGCATGATGCCGGCAATGGACGGTTGCACTGCGGACTGACGCCAATACAGAGGATCCGCGATCACTTGCAGCGAGCGATGCTTGGCGAATGTCTGCCCAAGGGATCGCGCGGTATCGGCATCCTGCTCGGATAAGGATATGGCTTGCGTATCAGTGGTCTTGGCCGCGTTGCCGGCGTCGGCGTTATCGGACTTGCCGGCCTGATCCGTGCCGTTGGACTCGGACAATGGTGATGTCGAGGAAGTGGTGGTTTCGGCAATGCGATTGCTGATGGCCTTGTTATCGACCTGCCAGCCGCTGGCGGTGTAGGGCATGGCCACGGTCAGGTTCATGGCCGGTGTTGTTGCGGTGTTGAGCCCATCCGAAGATCGGGTCAGAAAACTCGGCAAATCGGCGAGTATCTGATTGCTGACGATATACGACAGCATCAGCGGCTTCGGCCCCCAGCTCCCTATGGAGGCAAGGGTCTGCTGATTGGCGTTCACCTCGATGGTGACGGTGGCAGTGCCGCCGGCGGGAATCGATGGCACGTCAACGGAACCCAACTCGTTGGGTGTGGGGATGGGGGCGTTGTTCTCGGCCCAATTCTGAATATCGGTGCGCGAGACAAAGGTGAACAGCGTATTGGTGGTCAGGTGCAGTGTGCCGCTTGACGTGGCTGTGCTGTCCGTATTGCTGATGACCGCGGTGACATGGTAGCCCGATTTGGAGGTGACGATGGGGGTGCTTTGCGTGATGGCAATGCTCTGCTTGGGCTGATTCTCGGTCCGATTGCCCGTTGCGTCCGTCGTATCGGATGATGAATCAGTCGTGTCCGTCGTATCGTTCGCGTAGGCGGTCAATGGAGCGGCCAGCATCGCCACAACGGCGACGCCAGCCGCCAGTGCGTGTGCCAGACGTGTGCAATGTCGTAAGACTCCGGGTAGGTTCACTCGTTTGCCTGCCTGTTCTTCTTCCTGGCGTAGAGCCACGCGATTTTGCGTTCGTTGGGATAGCTCAACACGTCGTCCAAATCTTCAAAACGTACCCAGATGGCGTCTTCCGCCTCATGATCCGGGTCTCCTTCCACCGTCAGTTCGCCGCCGGTCTGTTTGAGCGCGAAGTGATGGACCAGCTTGTGTACGCGCTGCGTGGTACCGGTGAACCAGTAGTCGATGGTGGCGATGAAATCGATCACCTCGCCCAGGATGCCGGTCTCCTCATGTACTTCGCGCACGGCGGTCTGCTGCGGGGTCTCGCCTTTTTCGATATGCCCCTTCGGCAAGCACCATTCGAGATGGCCGGAACGGGAATGACGGGCGATAATGGCTACGCGGTTCTGGTCATCGAAAATCAGGCCGCCTGCCGAATATTCGCGTACGACCGGCAGTTCCTGGGCATCCAGTGAAGCGAATGTGGTCGGACCGTCCGACGTGCGGCGTTGCGGCATCATGGCCGGAGTCGGGCCGGATGGCGTCACCGGTTCTACCGGCACTGCCGGTTCCGGCGAGGCAACATCTCCGGACGGATGCCGGCCGAAGACCGTGGCCGGCGTGGGATGCGCTGACGTTGCAGGCCTCACTGGTGCTGCAGACGGCGCTGAGACCGGCATGGTGACCGGTGCTGCGGCCGGTGTGGTACGTGCCGCAGGCGGCATCAGCACGTCGCGCGGAGTCGGTATCGGTGCGGTATGCGCGGCGGCGGCCTTGGCGGCTGCAACGGCCGCATCTACGGCCGCGTGAGCGGTCGCCGCGGGATCGTTCGTGACGATGGTTACGGACGTTTGTGCCGTGGCGATAATCGGCTCGACCTCGGCAATCGTCTCGGCACCGGCCTCGCCGGCGATACCAGCGGCCTGCCCCTCGATAGTGCCGCTGGCAGTGGCGATGGTGACGGTGGCACGCATGCCGAAGACGGTGGCCGGTGTGGGCATCATCGGCTTTGGTGCGGGCATGTCGCTGGCGGCGTCCGATATTTCGGATTCGGATGGTGCGGGTGTGGCGGGCGTGGCGGGCGTTGCGGGTGTGGCGGGTACACCGGAATGTTGCGCAGTCGGTACTGCGTCTGCTTCGTCTTGATGAACGGCCTGATTGGTGGAGTGGCTCGCGGTGCAGCCGGCATCGGAAGAATCGCCCGAATCGGCGGAATGATGCGGAGTTTCGGACGTATACAGCAGGTGGTCTTGGGTATGGCTATCCGCCGAATCTGGTGTTTGCCACAGCATGCGGGCAAGGTCGGCGGGCGTAATCATATTCTCCACCTTACTCAACCCCGTGTGCAGGTGGGGTAACGGTATGCTGGTAGGGCAGAAAAACGTCGCACGCGGGAAGGTGCCCATTGGATTTCGAAGTATGGCCCGAAGCCATCGAACTTGGTCGACTGTTCGCCGAACAGGGTTACGAGCTGGCATTGGTCGGCGGCCCGGTCAGGGATTTGCTGCTCCATAGAAAGAGCCACGATTTGGACTTCTGCTCATCCGCACGGCCTGAGCAGTTCGAGCCGATACTGCGCCGGTGGGGGCATGACGGCTTCTGGGACATGGGGCGCAAGTTCGGCACGCTGGGTGCCATGCACCGCCGCCCGGACGGTACCGAGGTCAAGGTGGAGGTCACCACCTATCGCTCCGACACGTACGACCCGGACTCGCGTAAGCCCGAGGTCAATTATGGCGACACGCTTGAGGGCGACCTGTCCCGCCGCGACTTCACCGTCAACGCGATGGCCCTGCGCGTGCCCGACCTGCAATTCGTGGACCCGTTCGGTGGTGCCAGCGATCTGTCCAAGGGCGAGTTGCGTACGCCGGTGGATCCGCGACAGTCCTTTGACGACGATCCGTTGCGTATGATGCGCGCCGTGCGATTCGTGGCCCAGCTGGGCTTCCGTATCGCGCCGGACGTGGCCGAGGCGATTACCTCGATGCGCGACCGTATCGACATCGTATCCGCCGAGCGTGTGCGCGACGAACTGACCAAGTTGCTGCTCTCCGACCGTCCGCGCGCCGGCCTTGAGGCGTTGGTCGAATCCGGTCTTGCGGACATCGTCTTCCCGGAAATTCCGGCCCTGCAACTGCAGATCGACGAACACCACCGCCACAAGGACGTCTTCGAGCACACGATGATTGTGCTTGAACGTGCTATCGCCCTGGAAACCGGCCCGGACGGCCCGGTGCCCGCCCCCGACCTGACGCTGCGCTTGGCCGCCGTGATGCACGATATCGGCAAGCCGAAGACCCGCCGGTTCGAGCCGGGCGGCAAAGTGAGCTTCCACCACCATGACGCGGTGGGTGCCAAAATGACCCGCAAGCGCTTGAGGGCGCTGCGTTTTGACCACCATCTGGTCGAGGACGTCTCGGAACTGGTGAATATGCACCTGCGTTTCCACGGTTATGTGGACGAGCCTTGGACCGACTCGGCCGTACGCCGGTATGTCAAGGATGCCGGGCACCTCTACGAGCGGCTGAACCGTTTGACGCGCGCGGATGCCACCACGCAGAACAAGCGCAAGGCGATGATCTTCTCCCAGGCCATGGATGAGATGGAGGAGCGCGTCCGCGAACTCAAGAAGAAAGAGGACTTCGACGCGATTCGCCCGGATCTGGACGGCAACGAAATTATGGAGTTGCTGGGCCTGGAGCCCGGCCCGATGATCGGCCGCGCCTACAAGCACATGTTGGAATACCGCTTGGATAACGGTCCGGTGGACCACGATGTGGCCGTCGAAGAACTCAAGCGCTGGTACGCCGAGATTCAGTAGTCCGGTACTAGTCCGATACCAAAAAAACGTACGCTGAATACGTGTCAGCGTACGGTTTTTCGCAAAGATAAAGCTGTATGCGCCTTACTGCGCTGTATAAGCGTCGTGCTTGGTGTCGGCGGGCAGCTTGGTCATGCTGTCGGCGGCCTTGCAACCCTCGATATTGGTGATGGCCTTACCGGATTGTGGGGAGGACTTGATGTCCTGCAGATCGTTGAACGTGGCGCCGATGACCACATCGATGAGCTGATCCTCGCGAGCCGTCATGATCATGGTAGCGTCGGTGAAATTGCCGATCAGCGTATACGCCTGATTAATGGCGTTCTTGCCGAAGTAGATGGTGGTGCGTTCAACGCCGGTGCTGGAATAGTTATCGATTTTCTGCACGCTGAATCCACGATTGGCCAAAGCTTCACCCACGGCCTTGGCGAATTGGCCGTGAGAGGTGCCGTTCATCACGCGAATGCCGACCGAAGCGTTGGACACGTATCGCGCTTTGCCGCTGTTGTCCTTGACCGCGCACGGCGCCGCGTTGCCGTAATTCGGCTGTCTGACCGGAGTCTCCACTTCGCCGAGACCGAAAACGTGGAAATTGAACAGTAGGGCTATGACCAGCACTACTGCCAATACCGCGCCGCTGATGGAAAAGACGATGGTCTGGCGTTGGCGCACGTACGCCTTGCGGGCTTCACGTTCATCAACCTGATACGTCATCGGTGGACTTCTTTCATGGGTCGGGTGGCTGGTTGCTACCTTAGCGTCACTGTCTGACGCCGATATTGGGGTATGCGGGAGATTTGGCTCGAATAATGCGATCGACCACAGCCGTATCTCGCCACACATCGATAATGCGTTGTGCTGCTGCCTCGTCGGCGGCGAAAGCGACCACTGAGGGGCCGGATCCGGAGACGAATGCATGGCTGGCACCCGCCTGCGTGGCGGCGTCGATGGCCTGCCCGCTGCGGGGATGCAGGCTGATTGCCGCAGCCTGCAGATGATTGCGGTCGCCTTCTGCGGCACCCACGATGTCAAAGGTGTGGTAGACCTCAGGAGTGCTGAGTTGCGACTGGTATGCGCCGACCAATACTTCGCCGCTGAATCCCTGTTCTATCAGTGCCAGCTCATCGCGGCTGCCGGGGGCGATATCCGTGATGCGTTCGCCGAAACCGGTGCCGTATGCAAGGCCACCGGTCAGGCAGAACGGCATATCCGCGCCCAACGTGGCGGCAATGGTGCGCAGGCGCTCTATGGGCCAGTTCAGCTCCCAGAGACGATTGACTGCCAGCATGGTCGCCGCGGCGTCGGCTGAACCGCCGCCTAGTCCGGCGCCCACGGGAATGCGCTTGGTGATGGTCAACGCCACATCCGGCTCGTGTTCGGCCGCCTGGGCCATGGCGAAGAGGGCCAGTACCGCATGGTTGCGGCGCATGTTGCTGCGTGAGGAGGCCAAGTCGCCCAAATAAGCGCCTTCGAGCTCCAGAGAGAATCCCGCTCCGGGTTGCTTGGCGGTTGCGGTGACGGTGTCGTATACGCCGATTGCGCAGTAGGTGGTGTCCAGTTCGTGGCGTCCGCCCCATTCGTCGTGAGCAGGTCCCACTTCCAAGGTGAGATTGGTTTTCGCCGGGCAATCCACCGTAATGGTGATGGGGGAGAGCTCATCGAACTGATGTCGGGCAGCGGCTGGGCGTGGATGTGAGATTACCGGACTCATTGTGCCTCATCTCCATCTCCACACGATTCGATGGCCTTGGCCAGGGCGGTGAATTCGGCGATGGTGAGCGTCTCTCCTCGACGGGTCGGATCGATGCCGGCGATGGAGAATGCCTCGGAGGGCGCAATGGTCTTCAATGCCGCGTGCAGGGTCTTGCGACGCTGGCCGAACGCCGCATCGATCAGACGAAATACGAGTTCCCGTTGTGCGCCGCCGTCGGCTGTGCTGTTCGCAGCTCCCGGGGCGGCCGGGTCATCGGCCTGATACCGGGTGAATTTGACGAGTGCGGAATCCACATTGGGAGCCGGCCAGAACACATTGCGGCCGATGGTGCCCACCCGTTCGGCGGTGCCATACCAGGCGAGCTTCACGCTCGGCGTGCCGTAGATCTTGGAACCGGGCTTGGCGGCGAGTCTATCGGCCACCTCTTTCTGCACCATCACCAAGAACGAGCCGAGGTTGTCGAAACGCTCCAACAGCGTGAGCAGAATCGGCGTGGCCACGTTGTACGGCAGATTGGCGACCAGCGTAAATGATGCGTCATCGCTGAAATCAGGCACGTTCTCCGGGGTGACGGTTAAGGCATCCCGATTGACGACGGTGAGTCGTGACGTGGCTTCGGGCATGAATTCGGCGACTGTGCCCGGCAGTCGTTCGGCCAACGGCGGATCGATTTCGACTGCGGTCATGGTGGCGCCGGTTTCCAGAATCGCCAGCGTCAACGACCCCAGGCCGGGGCCGACTTCCATGACATGATCGGCAGCGGTCACTCCCGCCTCGCGTACGATACGACGGACCGTGCCGGGGTCGATGACGAAGTTCTGCCCGAATTTCTTGGTGGGGCTGATGCCGGCATCGGCCGCGATACGACGGATATCGGCGGCACCTAACAGGTGACCGGTGGCGGGAATGGTGTCGTTCATAAGCGTGTGTTCCTTGTAGGCTTCGTAACCGATCAGTACCAACCGACTTGTTCGGAATGTTGCCATGCCTTGGACGGGCTGCCATAGGCTTGTGCGATGTACCACAGACCCCAATCGATCTGTACGGCGGCATCGTCACGGTAATTGGCACCGAACGCAGCCATTTTGTCTGCTGGTAGCGACTGAGGAATGCCGTAGGCACCGGAGCTCGCGTTTTCGGCATACCACAGCCAGCTGGACTCGCGGTTCCACAGTTTGACCAGACAATCCCAGTCGTTGCCCGTCCATCCGCGTTGGGCCGCGGCGCCGGCGGCATAGGCCTGTGCTTGGGCTACGGTCGCATGCCAGAGTCGGCCGGAAGGCGTGGTGGTTGTGCCTGAATCGGAGCCGGAAGAGCCGGAATTGTTGTTCGTACCGCTGCCGGTGTTACCGGAATTACCGGAATTACCAGTGTTACCAGTATTGCCGGAGTTGCCGGTGTTGCCGGAGTTGTTGCCGCCGGTGTTGCCGGCATTGTTGTTGGTATCGGTGTTCGTGTTGTTGCCAGAGCTGCTGTTGTTCTTGTCGCCTGTGTCGTTGGCATTGTTGCCGAACGACTCGTGCTGATTGTTGGAACCGGAATCAGCCTTGCCGTTATCGGCGGAGTCGGATTTCTTGTCGGAACCTTTATCGGAACCCTTATCAGTATCAGACTTGGCGGCACCTACGGCGATGATCTGGTCGATGGCCATCGTGGTGACGGTTTCGGATTTCAGCGTCTCCGATTCGGCCACGCCATCGACATACGTGACGTTATACACCTGGGTTTTCTCGCCATTGACGCCTTGCTGGCGGATTTCCGACTGGCCCTCAGGCAGATTGGAGTCGATGATGGTTTGTGTGGAGTATGGCACTACGGCTGTGCGCATCTCCTCGCCATGCGTCACGCGCCGTACGCGCAGGATAGTGGTATCGCCGTCCTTTTCGACGCTCACACGGTCCTCTTTGTTCAGCACGATGCCTTTGGAGTCAAGAATGGAGGCCGCGGGCAGTTTGCCGTTGGGGGCCACGGAAGTCTTGCCGTCCGCAATGACGGTGACCGGGCCATCCTGATTGATGACCAGTCCGCCGGTGAGCTGGTTGTATACATTGTCGATGTCGACGGTGATTTTTGTGGCGTTGTTCTGGTTTTCCTCGAAGAATCCCAGCAGCTGGTCGGCGCTGGTGGCCACGGTCCAGAAGGGAACGGACATGCCGTCGATGTTGATAGTGGTCTGGTAGGCGGACTGCACGGTGACCACGGCATGATTGGTGAGCTGGTCGCCGGACGAGGTGGTGACGATATCGTGGGTCTTGATATCCACCCCTCGTTCCTCCAGAAGACGGGTGGCCGTCATCGCATATGTGGTGACTTGGGTGGTTTGCCCGTTGATGTTGAGGGCCACGGATTTACGCGCGGTGAACGCAAATGATCCAGCCAGCGCGATGCTGGTCGCCGCGATACAGGCGATTACGCGGATGCGGCGCAGTGTAACAAACCGCTGCGGGGTCCAACGCCGTGCCATAATACCCTTTCCTGTCACCGGATAAACTACGCCACCCATCGTAATGGCTGGCCCGCCGGGGGCGGCTTGTTCGGCCGGCACCGTCACCATTCCTGCTCGGATGGCGGGGCGGGGCGAAAGGTGATTGATGAGAGTACAAGGTTGCCTGTGCCAGAAAAATGTATCCGCTCCGCAGTTCGGTAACCCAAGGCCGTCGAATAGTTCGAATGCTCCGGTATCGCCAGACAGCAGGAAGTGTTGCATTTGTTCTGCTGAGAACGAATCAGTGGCGAGCGGTGAGGGTCGTAAACGATCCGCCTTCCCGCGCCGATCGACGTGCCCGGCGGCGGGCGACATCCGTGTTCTGCAAAACAGGGAATCAGAGTATGGTAAAATCGGGAATCGGAAAGTTGTAAAACAGGGAATGTGAATCTTGTAAAATCGATATCGTTGGTTATGCGAGGGAGGAATGATTGGAGGCCGTGATATGCCGGGCGACACGTTGACGCCGGCCGACTACCGCCGCCGGGTGGTGGACGGCAGGTTGGACAAACTGCTCAGGGCCTTCGGCGCGGTGGAGATCGTGGGCCCGAAATGGTGCGGGAAGACATGGACCGCGCTCTCCCGGTCGAGGAGCGTCGACCGTCTGGACGACGCTGCGACCTACGACGCGGCCCAGAACGATCCCTCGTTGGTGCTGATGGGAGCGGAACCCCATCTGGTGGATGAATGGCAGGACGTGCCGCAGGTGTGGGACGCCGCGCGGCGGCACGTCGACGACAACGCGAACCGCAAGGGGCAGCTGATCCTCACCGGTTCCGCGGTTCCGAAGGACAGTAATTTGATTCATCACAGCGGCACGGGGCGCATCGCCCGCCTGCGTATGTGGCCCATGAGCCTGTCCGAATCCGGGCAGTCCACGGGCAGGGTCAGCCTGTCCCGGCTCTTCGAGGGGGAGTTCGAGCCCGCCGCATGCGCCACCGGCATCGAGGACGTCGCCGTATGGTGCTGCCGGGGCGGATGGCCCGCAGGCCTCGGCCTCGATGATGAATTCGCGTTGGAGATCCCTGGTGAGTACATCAAGAGCGTGTTGGACGTCAACGTGCCGAAGCTGAACAAAAGCCCGGAAACCACGCGGGACCTGATGCGCGCGCTTGCGGTCAACGTCGCGCAGGCTCCAAAGTACAAGACGCTTGCGGCGGATATGGCCTACGGCGACGAGAGGCGCGAACCGGATGTGCAGACGGTGAAAAGCTATCTCGAAATGCTCAAGAAGCTGTATCTGCTTACGGATCTGGAAGGATGGGAGCCTCCGCTGCGGGCCAGGAGCAGGGTCCGCACGAAGCCCAAGCGGTATTTCGTGGACCCCTCGCTGCCCGCGGCCGTGCTCGGCACAGTGCCCGGGATGCTGCTGCGTGACACCCAGACCCTCGGCGACCTGTTCGAGACGTTGTGCGTGCGTGACCTGAACGTGTACCTGTCGGCCATGCCCGGCGCCGGCAATCGCATCGCGTATTACCGTGACAATACGGGTCTGGAGGTCGACGTCGTCATCGAACTGTCCGACGGCCGATGGGGCGTCATCGAAGTGAAGCTCAGCGATCTGAAGGTTACCGATGAGAATGCGGCTAAACTCAAGGCGTTCCGCGATAAGATCTGTGGCAATCCCATGGCGCAGGTACGCGAACCGGAGTTCCTGATGTTCCTCACCGGCCGTGGGAGCCGGGCCTACCGTCGTGCCGACGGCATACTCGTCGTGCCGATCGCGACCTTGGGCGCCTAGACGATCGGACATGTACCGGCTCCCCCGCCTCCGATACGAGCCATCCCGGAGCGTCATCATCACGCAGTGACCCGCTATCGCCTCCGACGTCCTCGTCCTCGGTCCGTCGGAATTCCAACCTCACCATACGCTTACGGGCTGGCCCGTGGGCAATCCCCTGCTCAGACGCAAACGTTCGTTGCGGCATCGGCTCTCCGCAATCGCAGTTGTCCGGTTACAAGAGATCCTGTTCTGAATCGTCTTTCCAGGCTCGCGAGTCGTCATGACGCTGCCATTGATTGAATACGACCGCGCCATAATTCAGATCCACTCCTTTGGCTGCAACACTCATGTGAACCCTTTCTCCCATATATTCGGCGTGCCTTAAGTTTTGTTGCTATGTGGGTTAACCGGACAAATCGGAGATTTTCTGATTCAGGGCGCACTGATATTTTGGCTGATTTGTCCGGTATATATCTATGACCCAGCAAATGTGACTACTCGACATGAAAGGAACCCATATGTTACTGCGATCCGAATCGACATGTTTGAGTTTTCTTGCTATTAGACTGATGGAAGTGCAGCATCAGGGCAGGAGACCTCGTGGCGAGAGAATATTTATTGATTGCATCCATTGCAAAGTTTGGCTGAAAATGAAGTAAAGTTCAGCGCTACGCGTACCAAACATCGATTACGTCATCAGGTGTGATTGTCCATAGACATGCTTGAATCCAACCATCAGGCATGTTTTCTGCGGAGACGATTACGTGTCGTGCCATTGTTGCTGTTTCTCTTCGGCGGGATCGTCCCAGTGCGCTTCAATCCATGCGTCGATTTGTTTGGTTGGCCAATTCTCCGCAGCTGCAGGAGCACAAGGCGCATTATTGAGCACTGCATGGTAGTTGTCAAAATCTGTGAGTAATACCCGACGGGCATTCACACGAAGGTGGATGAGGCCCAGCCCCTTGTATTGGCCACGGAAGTCGCTGTATCGCCTATCTGGTCGAGAATGCACTCTGCCTCTAGTCAATACGTCCCCAGTCAAGAAAGTAGTGGGTCTCCCACCCAGATCGGTCCCTGTGCGTAACTTTCCGGTGTTTTCTTGGCCTTGCGTTCCGTTCGGCGATTGCTGCCACAGTTACCTCCTTCCTGCACCTTCATGTGTGCTTATGAGTTTCGCTAGCGATTTTTCGTCTGCATATATATATGAACCGGACAAAGTGCGAAGGAGCCTCATTGTCCCCGCGAATCGCCGCTGAACACATAGATCGGCTCCCGTTTTTGGTTTTGGACTTTGGGCGTGTGGGCCATGCTGTGGTGCATAATAATTATGTAACGAACCGTACCATACGAGAGGGGGTGTGATGACTTCGATCGAGAGTCGACTGCGTCCTGTGTGGCAGCAATGGCATGGGGTTATTCCCGTGTGGGCCGCTCGAAATGCCGGAGTGCGTCCCGAGCACCTTCGTCGTTGGGCGGGGGCGAATCCTGATGTGGATAATGTGGGCTATGGTGTTTATGCCTGGTATCCGGATGACGGGGATGACGTACTTTCTGATTGGCGGCTCACTCGTTTTGCTACGGCGTTGGCGCAGGCCGGTCCCAAAGCTCGTCTGTGTGACACCAGCGTGTTGGAGGCAGCTCGTATTGGGACCATTGGCGGCGGAGATATCCGCATTGAGGTGCCTACACGGCGTAGAGCCAAGGACGGCGTCTCCTATGCGGTTCGAAATGTGGGTGCTGAGACTCGTGCTATTGCGACGGTGGCCGGTCTGCCGGCTCAGCCAATAGCAGATGCATTGCGTGATTCGCGCAGCCGTCTCGATGACGACAAGTATGAGGAAGCGTTATCGGATGCAGCTGGTCGCGGGCTCATCAGCCAGAGCCAATATAGATCCTTGGCCATGGAGGGGGCGTAAATGCCTGATATCAGTCATTTGTCTGCGGTTAAATTGCGTAGGCTTATCGCCAAGACTATTGCCGATGAGCCTGAGCCGGCGCGCTCTGTACTTCAGCAAAATATCGACAACGCGATTCTTTCCATGTTCCTTGACGGAATTGGCGTGCTTAAAGGCGGAGGTTCACTGTCTCTGAGATATTCTCCGGCCGAGGGCCGCATGAGCCGTGATCTAGATGCCGCCATTCGAGATGATATGGATTCATTCATAGCGGAGTTAGCCAGACGACTACGTGAGGGGTGTCATGGATTCACCGGTGTTGTTGAACCACAATCGCGTGGTGACACAGACGGTATTCGTGCGGGAATGCGTCCATTCGATGTTGCCCTGAAATACAACGGTGGCTCGTTCACCACTCTTGAATTTGAGGCTTCACCGGATCACAGTGGATTCATCTCTGATGTGGCTCCCGCTATAGATCCGAAAACACTGGACGTCTTACGCCGAATTGGTCTCGATATTGAACCGCCGCTGATGCTTGATCCGCTGGATCAGCTTGCCGACAAGCTACATGCCGTATCTAAGCCTGGTCGTGCCCGAGGTCGTGACCTTGCTGATATCGCTCGCATTGTTCAGCGTAGCAAGCCTCTTGATTTGGATGATTTGAGGCGCCGAGTTCGTAACGTAGAACAATGCGAGACCGTTAATCCTCACGCTGTCCATATGCTCGAAAATGGGAACGAGTTTGAGAGCAGGCTGCGAGCCTCATTTGAGGCAACAAAAACCTCTGCTGATTTCGATGAGTGTCTGGCTCTTACCCAATTCCTCCTCAAACAGGTGGATGAGGATTACCAAGGAGAATGGGTTGCGTCATGGGACTAACTGTTGCTGGGTTGGTCGTGATCAAGCGGATCAGGTAAAGGACACTCACCTTCCTCGTCGATACATCCCCAGTCAAAGATTTGGTATCTTGCGGGGATATCTCCGTCGCGTAGATACCAGACAATTTCATCACCGGGCTCAAGGTTGCACAACTTGTGGGCAAGACAGCCGATATTGGCGCCGAAATGCCTCAGGCAGTAGTACCAGGTTGCTGCTCGAGGCAACCGGGGCCCAGCAGTAGCCGCGGATGAAGTATTCGGGATCGGTGGTGCAAATGTCGGCCTCGTCTGCGGCGTTGACGAGGATGAGAACCTCGATTACGGTGCGATACGCGACTATGTGTTTGGCAAGAACGCGGCCATCGCCGCACTGGGAGAACAAGTCCCTGCCCACGCCCCGTGGGCTGCGCAGTCAGGTGAGCAGCTGAAGCAGACCCTCTGCCAGTAACCGCTGCTGTGTAGGTCCCCTAAAAGAAGGCCGGCATATATTGCCGGCCTTCTTCGTTACATTACAGTTTTGGATTCACGTCGATGAGACGATGGCCGGCGAGACCGACGAGCCAACGTTGGGTCACCTGATATCCGGGGTGTCGCTGTTCGAGCGCACGGGCATACAGATCCTGCTGCTGCCGGTAGTCGTCGGCAAGGCGCACGGCCCATTCGTCGGTGCTCTCATCCTGGCGCAGACGGTCGGTCTTGTAATCGAACAGGATGATGGATTTGTGCTCATCATCGATGACGTAACCATCGATAATGCCGCGAACCACGATGTCATCATCCTGCACCCCTGCCAGAGGATTGCCGTCATTCGCATTGGCGAGCTCGGCGGCTTGGAACACGACGAGTTCGTGCACCTTGACGAGCATGGTGAATGTGGCTCTTGTCTGCTGGCTGGTTTTCGTTTCTGTCAAGTATCCCTCAGATTTAGCGTCATCAGTTTTCCAAATCCGTGAATATAACTGAGCGATAATCACTCAATAGTAATTTGTTATCTTTCTTCAACTTGGCATTGAGAGAGGGGCTATTCCCGCAAATATTCGAACGCCTTACCATTCCCTGCACCATGTTTGTCTCTATTTTCTGCAGTTGTTTTCAAGTTGGCCATCAATCTTGGGCGGTTCACTACGAGTTCATACGCACATTTCTCGGGTTTCAGGGTTTTCCATTGTTGCGTCTCGTTGGAAATCAGTTTTATAATCACGATTATAATAATCGCGATTATAAACTGGCGAAAAAGGGGGTGTGAGTATGAAATTCGTTGGGCGAGAAACAGAAATGCAGGCCCTCAAACGGCTGTCCGGCAAAGATGGTTTCCAAATGGCCGTTGTTTACGGACGGCGCCGTATCGGGAAAACCGCGCTCATATCACAGTTCTGCAAAGAATATCGCACCCTATGGTTCACAGCTCGTGAACAGAACAAGACAACCACACTGCGGGACTTTTCCCGAACCGTGTATGATTTTTTTAGTGAACCAGTAAATCCGCTGGGCTTCCCCAGCTGGGACTTCGCATTCCAATATATAGCCGACAAAGCAGCCCAGGCACCGCAAGACAGATTCGTCTTCGTGTTCGATGAATTTCCGTATGCGGCGGAAGCTGAACCAAGCCTCCCCTCGACCCTGCAAATAGCTATTGACCATATGTTCAAAGGCACACAGATGCTGCTCATTCTGTGTGGCGGCAATGAAAGATTCATGGAGCATAAGGTTCTTGGGTACAAGTCTCCGTTATTCGGACGTCGTACGGCGCAGATACACCTCAAACCATTCAATATCTTCGAGGCTAGGCAACTTATGCCAGATAACGCTTCCTGGATTGATATTGTCCACTATTACTCGACGCTTGGGGGCACGCCATATTATCTGGAACAGATCGACCACAATGGGTCCTTTGAAGAGAACATTGAGCAACTGTGCTTCAACATGTCCGGCATTCTTTACGAAGAGCCGTTAATGCTGATGAGGCAAGAGTTGCGTGAACCCGTTCTCTACAACTCGATTCTGGAGACTATAGGTGCGGGAAAGAACAGGTCAAAAGATATAGCCGAGAAAAACGGGATACCGTCCACTTCCATATCCCCATATCTACAGACGCTGGAATCTCTTGGGCTCATAGAGCGTAATGTGCCCTTTGGAGAGGAGAAAACTCGATCTCACAAGGGACTATGGAAAATAAAGGACCCGTTCTTTGCATATTGGTATCAATTTGTCAGTCCCTATACGGGAATCATTGACATGGGTAATGGGCATGCGCCGGCCGTCAACGGTACCAGTGGCGGGGTGTTCGAAACCTATGTCGGGCAGCAGTTTGAGGAAATCTGTATGCAATGGCTATTCCGAGAATGCCGGGAGAACCGTTTGGATTTCATGCCTGACGCGTATGGCAAATGGTGGGGTTCCGATCCAAAAGCCAAGCAACAGGCAGATATCGACGTGGTGATGACGGATCGGATACATCACAAAGTTATTCTTGGCGAATGCAAATGGCGAGAATCTTTTGATGAGACGGAAGCGATACAGAAGCTGTATGGCAGGGCATATTTGATCAAAGCAGAGGGCGAGAAAGCGTTTTATTTGTTCACCAAAAACCCTGCGAATCCGAAACTCGGTAAGCCGCTGGACCTCACTGTGGTAGATGCGGAAACCATGCTGGATTGAGGGTACCTCATCCAAAGAAAAGAAAAAGGGGGCGGGAGAGAAGGGGATGTTCCCGCCCCCTGAAGGTGCGGAGCTGGTTGGGGGACGCTCCGCCCTTAGTCCAGGAAGCCCATAGTTGGGGGGAAGGCTCCTGGAGTACTTACCCAAGGTAAGAATTATATGCGTAGAAAAGTCTACATATCACATAATACGCCATTTTTCTGCGCAACGAGCCTCTTGTCGGGATCGAACCGACGACCTGCCGCTTACAAGGCGGCCGCTCTGGCCATCTGAGCTAAAGAGGCGATTGTTCTTAACGCGTAAATC
>JAIJEI010000197.1 GCA_022739095.1 Bifidobacterium sp. | reverse complement strand
GGTGCTGGAAGAGCACGCGCTCGTATTCCCAGCGGACCATGTCCTTGGAGGAGAACAGCCACATCTGGCCGCGCTTGTCCGCAGAGGAGACACCGAAGGCCATGTACCAGGTGTCGCCGGTCTTCCAGACCTTCGGGTCGCGGTAGTGATGGTCGACCTTGTCGGTCGGGCAGTCGATGATCATGCCCTGCTTGGTGGCGGAGGTGAGCTCGTCATTGTCCGGCAGCGCGGTCATCTGCACCTGCCAGTCGCCGCCGGTGTTGTCGTGGCCGTTGGCCCAACGGTGGCCGGTGTAGTAGAAGCGAATGTCGCCGTTGTCGTCGATGACGGCGGAACCGGAGAACACGCCGTCCTTCTCCTGCTCCAGGGAGGGGGCGAACATGATGGGCTCGCGCTTCCAATTGAGCATGTCGGTGGAGGAGACGTGGCCCCAGTGCATCGGACCCCACTGGGTGCCGTAGGGGTGCAGCTGGTAGAACACGTGCCAGCGGCCCTTGTAGAAGCACAGGCCGTTCGGGTCGTTGATCCAGCCGCCGTTGGAGGCGATGTGATACTTCGGGTACCAGCGGTTGTTGCGATTGGCGGCCATCTCGGCCACGCCGGCTTCGGCTTTTGCCAGTTCAGCAGCGTGGTCGCGGATGGGGGTGAGCACAGGGGTCTCGGGAGTGAAGTCAGTCATGGTGTGTCCTTTCAGGCCTTGGCAGCTTCCATCTGGCGCAGCTGCTTGTCGGTGTAGAACGGGTCGCCGCCGACTTCCTGATCATCGGGCCTGATGACGAAGAAGCCGTAGATCAGCGCGCACAGTACGATGCCGGAGATGACCCAGAAGGTCACGCGGGAGCCCATGTCGTTGTTCGGCAGGATGCCGGTCATGTAGTCGTGGAAGGCGCCCAGCGGGGTGGAGAAGATGATTTGGCCCACCTGGGAGGCGATCTGGAAGCCGACCATGTACAGCGTGGCGGAGAGCTTGGTGTCGAAGTGCAGGGTGAAGTAGCGGAACGCCGGCAGGCAGAACAGCGGCACTTCGATGGAGTGGAACAGCTTGATGATGGAGACGGTGACCGGGTCGTGGAACACGCCACACAGGCCGATGCGCAGGAACATCACGGTGGCGCCGAACAGCAGGGAGTTGCGCACGCCGATCTTCTTCATGATGATCGGTACAACGCCCATCATCGCGGACTCGAGGAAGACCTGGAAGCCGTTGAGGGTGCCGTAGGTGGCGTTGCCGATGGCCTCAGTGGGGAACAGACCGGCGTAGTAGACCGGGAACCACTGCTGGTCGAACACGGTGTAGAAGGTGTTGGTCAGGAGCATGAAGACGATGAGCACCCACAGGGTCGGCATCTTGAGCACGCCGACCATCTCCTTGAAGGAGGGGTTGGTCTTCTCGGCGTTCGGATCGGCTTCCTTCTTGAGCTCTTCCTTCTGCTCGGCCGGAACCCAGAACAGGTAGATGAGCAGCATGCCGACGCCGCAGGCGGTGCCGATCCAGAAGTTGATCATCGGGCTGATGTTGAACAGGAAGCCGGCGCACAGGGCCACGATGGCGTAGCCGAAGGAACCCCAGGCGCGGGACTGGCCGTATTCGAAGTTGAACTTACGGGAGTAGCGTTCGGTGACAGCCTCGAACAGGGAGCAGGCTGCCATGAAGCCGGCGGACAGGACGATGGAGCCAATCAGTGCACCAGCCCAGCGGGTGGTGCCTCCGGCGTTGATCATCGGGGCGTAGACGAACTGGACAAAGGGGCCCACGCAAGCTGCAATCACGGAGACCACGATGACGAGCTTGCGCTTGATGCCGAGCTGATCCTGGATGATGCCGTAGACGAACATGATGATCATCGTGGCGGCGGAGTTGATGGAGTAGATGGTGCCGACTTCGGTGCCGCTCAGGCCCAAGGATTCAAGCCAGATACGGAAGAAGGACCACCAGATGCCCCAGGAGCAGAAGAACATGAAGATGCCGAAAGAGCTCTGCAGATAGGAAGTATTCTTCCATGCAGATTTGGTTGCACTTGCCATAATCATCCTTTGATTACTACTTGGTTGGTTATTGGTTATGTGACGCTTCTGCTCGGGCGGCTGTGCCTTTGTAGAAGTTGTTGTGTAGTAATTACTATGCGACGTCAATCGATTTACGTCAATCGATTGACGTCATCGGCGTGTCGTACCCGTTCGACACGCAAAAAGGCCTCCGTGCTGGACGGAGGCCTTGAGAAATCGCGTGGGACTCGGCTACTTCACCGAGGCCTTTTCGATCAGCGTGCAGTGGATCTTGGCCGGGATCGGCGCGTCGATCGGCGGCAGGGGAGCGGTGGTCGCTGGCCATGAGACGTCGTCCATCGATCGGCCTTCGATGATCGACACCAGCTTGGCCACGGCCCAGTAGCCCATCTCGAAATGCGGCAGTTCCACAGTGGTGAGCATCGGTTCCAGTGTTTCGGCGAACACGCGATGGTTGTCCACGCCGACCACGGAAATGTCTTTGCCGACCGTGAGTCCTCGGCGTGCGGCGCATTCGTACACATACCAGGCACGGGCATCGTTGAAGCAGAAGAATCCGTCCGGATGCTCGGCGTCGAACAAATCGCTGACTGCGGTCAGTGCCGGCCCGTTGTTGAGCACATTGACGACCAGACGATCGTCATAGTCGAGGCCGGCGTCCCTGAGCGCCGCCTGATAGCCTTCCAAACGACCGTCCTGCGCAATCATCGGCTCCGAGCAACCCACATAGGCGATACGTGCGCATCCGGCCTTAACCAATCTGGTGGTGGCATCGTAGCCGATTCGGAACTCGTCCGGTTCCACGCTCGGGATTTCGCCAAGCGAGTCGGTGGCATCCACCAACACCAGTGGCGTCTTGGCCAGCGAAGAAGGCACATGGGTGATGCGGTTCGACATCTTGGCGTACAGGAAGCCGTCGGTGCCGTATCGCTTGAGTGCGGCGATTTCCTCGCTCTCGCTGTTCTTGCCGTCGGTGCTCACGGTGATGAGCATATAGCCGAACTGGCTTGCGGCGGTCTGCGCACCCAGAATCATACCGCCGGCGTACGGGGTGGTGGCCTCCTCCTCACTGATGAAACCGAGGATGTGCGTCTTGCCTGTACGCAGCGAACTGGCCAGCGGATTCGACCGGTAGCCGAGCTTGGTGGCGATGGCGCGCACATTGTCCGCAATTTCGGACTTCACGCGTCCCTCGTCGCGTCCGTTGAGCACCAGCGACACCGTAGAGACGGAAACCCCCGCCTTGTTCGCGATTTCCTTCATCGTACCCATGCGTCAAACGATACACCCTAATTGACGGACTGTCAGGAAAGTGTCAGTTTTCTCCACCGACTCCGCCGAGGTTGCGCACCGCACCGATGAATAATGGTATGCCGTCCGGGGTGACGTACGAATACAGGAATGGGCGATCCACCGTGAACTCGATGTTGTCCACCGGCGCGCT
>JAIJEI010000196.1 GCA_022739095.1 Bifidobacterium sp. | reverse complement strand
CAGCTGTACATTCCGGTGGTCAACGGCGTGTTGTGCGTGGCCACGCTCGCCGTGCTCGCCATCTTCAAGGATTCCGAGCATATCTCCGCCGCGTACGGCTTGGCGCTGACCATCACGATGATCACCACCACCGTGCTGCTCGGCGTGCACATCTGGCATTCCGGCAGACGGGTGCTGTCCGTGCTGTTCACCGTGCTGTTCCTGTCCATCCAGACCATGTTCTTCATCGCGTCCATGGCCAAGTTCCTGCACGGCGGCTGGTTCACCTGCCTGCTGACCATCGCGATCCTGTTCATCATGTACACGTGGAATGAGGGCACCAAGCTGGAACGTGCGCAGCGCCGTCATATGCGGCCCAATGACTTCCTGCCCGCGCTCGACAAGCTGCACAGTGATTTCCGCATCCCGTATTTCGCGGACAACATCGTGTACCTGACCTCCGACTCGGAAACCAAGCGACTCGACACGGACATCTTCTTCTCCATCTTCGCCGACCACCCCAAGCGTGCCCGCGCCTGGTGGGCAGTCAGCGTGGAAACCACCGACGAGCCGTTCACCCGTGAATACTCGGTGGAGGACTTCGGCACGAACTACATCTACCGCGTGCGCTTCCGTTTGGGGTTCAAGGTTTCGCAGTCCATCCCGGCGTACATCCACCAGATCATGCACGACCTGTCCAAAACCGGCGAACTGCCTAAGCAGAAGTCGATTTACCCCAAGGTCGACGCCGATCCGGACATCGGCACCATCCGTTACGTGCTGATTCACAAGGCCCTGATGCCGGAATCCAAGGTTTCCGCACGCGGTGCCTTGTCGTTGCAAGCCAAGTACGCAATCCGCCGCATGGCCGGCTCGCCGGTTAAGTGGTTCGGTCTGGCACCTTACAACCCGCTGGTCGAGGTGCAGCCGCTGTTCGTCTCCACCCGTCGCCCACCGCGTCTGAAGCGCACCGATACGGCCAAGACCGTCCCGACGCCCACGCCGACTCGTGCAGTGGCCGACCCGGCCGCCGTCCCCGACCCGATGGACACCACATCCGGGCTTGGGCGATTGGTACAGGAGCTCGATGCCGCCGTATCGGCCGAGGAGCGGAAGATCGCTGCGGCCGCTGAGCAGGGCGATAAAGGCGATAAGGGCAAGTTCAAGAACGGCAAACCCGCCGCCAAGCCTCAGCGCTCCGCCAAACAGAAGCGATAACATACCAGTTTGCAGCGGCGCTGATGCGCTCTATAAAGAATGGCTATAACGGTCGCCGCACGTCGCCACACGGTTTCGGTAAGTTGAAATACCATGTGCAGATTACTGGGATACGCGACGGCAGGCTTCAACCTGAGTCTCAACGCCGTGTTGGGGCAAGACAATGTCGAGGATTTCCGTGAACTGTCTGAAATCCACAATGATGGCTGGGGCGTAGCCCAGCTTTCCGATCCCGCCGAAGCGCCGCACGTGCGCGACGGTGGCGCACCCACCCCGGAAACCGGCACCCGAATCTACAAGTCGACCATCGCGGCCCGTCATGACAGCACGTTTGAGGCGCTGGCCGACGAACCGTCTCGCGGTGCCATCTGGCACCTGCGCTTGGCAAGTTCCAATCTGCCGCTCATCATGGAAAACCAGCACCCGTTCTATGCGAACGGCCTGAACTTCATCCACAACGGCGATATCTCGGACGCCAATGGCCGCAACATCGTCACCAACCGCTCATACCCGGTGAACCACAGCGTGTTCCTCTCCACCGGCGGCCGTTCCGACTCCGCCATCTTCTTCGCGGTGATTCTGGAATACATCGGCTTCGGCTTCCCGCTCGACGAGGCCGTGGCCCAGGCCGTGCGCGAACTGCGCCAAGCCTACCCGAAGTCCAGCTACAACTGCATGATTCAGTCCGAGGACCAGCTCATCGCCCTGTGCGCCGCCGGTCGCGAGAAGACCAGCCCGCGCATCGTGGAAATCTACGATGAGTACGGCCGTGGCGAGCAGGCCGCCGACTACCGTGTGATGCGCTACCGTGAGCTGCACGACGACAACGGCGACTCCGCCGGTGTGGTGGTTTCCTCTTCCGGCTATGAGCAGGGAGGCTGGAACGTGCTGGAGAACGACCAGATGATCATCGCCTCCAACCGCAACGGCACCTACCGTCTCCGTTCCATCTGAAATAGCTTCATAAGCCCCCTCTGACGAGGGGGCTGCCAGCCGATAGGCTGACTGGGGAGAGATCCCTAGAGCCTCAGATCATCCGCATCCCATACTTCTCCGCCAACGCCGGAATATCCGGCACGCCATACTTGGCCACCAGATCCAGCCATCGCTGCTTGTTCTCTCCGCCAAATCTCTCGGATCGGGCCGTATACGCTTCGACCTGCAGGAACTTCGGCGGCACTGACTTGCTATGGAACTTGTCGGCGTACATCACCACTTCCTGCTCGAGATTCATCGGCACATAGTCGGCTGGTGGCAACGGCAGCTCCTGGCGCACCACGTCCTCGCGCGTAAGTCCCACGCCGGTATGGTTGCGGCAGAACTGGGCGATGGACTCGTCCACGCCCTCGTCGAGCAGATACTCGTAGCCCTTAAGACCGTGCAGAATGTAGCATTTCTTGCTGAATTTGAGCGGTTCGCCGTCTGAGCCGTCATGCTTGAACACGCGGTAGGTGCCGATGTCATGCAGTAGTCCGCCGATCAGTACCAAATGCTCGTCGAGCAGACGCGGCGGCACATGGCCGCCGGTAACGCCTGCGGTGGGCGGTACCTCCGCATCCTTCGGTAACGTGCAGCGGCGCGTAAACAGCGCGTTCTGCCGGCGCACAATCTGGCAGCCGATGGTCGCCACAATCACGCAATGCGTGTGCACCAGCTCGTACGCCGCCTTGGACGGCGCGATTTTGCGGTGTAATTCGTCGATTTGTTCCAATGTGGGAATATATCCGGTCATGATTATCAGGTTTCGCCTCGTATGGTCAGATCTATCCTCAGATTAGCGCGGCAATGAGCTGCATCAGGATTGTCAGGAGCTGATTCGGGCATCTCGACATGCCTATCTCCGTTTCAAGGGGCTGATTCGGCATCCTCTTGAGGTCTACTTCCGTTTCAAGGGGCTGGTGCCCAAGTAGACGCGGCGTAAAAACGACGGAATGGCGTTGGCATGAAGCCGTTCATACTCGGGGTTTGGCGGATGACCAGCCCCTTGAAACGGAAGTAGACCTCCCGGAACACGCAAATCAGCCCCTCGAAATCGAAAAAGCCCACGATGTTTGGTATGTATCCGAACATCGTGGGCTTCAAGAGCCTGTGCTGGTGTGTCTGGTGTGTATTGCCGCCGGACAGATCAGATTTCGAAGAGTGTGTCGGTTGCTTCAGCGATCTCGCGCGACGCAGTGAGCACGATAACGCAATGCTTCGGGTCACCGGTGTGCGCCAGCTTGGCCAGCGCGGCGAACACGGTCACCTCGTCATCCGCGTTCAGCCCT
>JAIJEI010000195.1 GCA_022739095.1 Bifidobacterium sp. | reverse complement strand
GCCTTGCGGCTACACGCTCGCGTTCTTCCGCCGTCATATCAGGCTCCTTCCTCGGTGACCGCCTTCTTAGGAAAATGGGTGGGGTAGTTGCCGCGGTTCGACGTCCGTGCCATGATGCCTCCGAATCAATTCGCGTAGCCTAGGGGCCTGGAGTGCTCGCTGGAGGTCCCACCCAAAGTCGATGGGCAGCAGCTTCGGCGCAACAACCATGACGGTTTCCAGCCCCATGCCTCTTTCAACGTCCGACGTTTGAACATGCGACCACACGTCGATGCCCTCGGCAGCTAACCGCTCGGTTAACTGGGCAAGGAGCGGGCCGGGTGGGCCGTGCTGGTAGCGTTCCCAATCTGTGCGTGGGAGATCCTGCACAGGGACCGGCTGATTGGTGCCGCACAGGTTGATGTACTCGGGGCGCCTCGACCCGACCACGAGGAGCGGATGGTCATCGATCCCCTCCGCATCGGTAGGATTGGCGTGGAGTTGGGCAATCCTCTCGGCTTTCGTCTCGGCAACTCGAGCGCGCTCTGCAATATACGTCCACGCTTCTTTCACCGCTCCCTTGATTGCCCCGAGGAGGGAGGGGTGTGCAGCCGCCCCCACAGATGTGACGTCGCCGAGTTCGGACGTCATAGTGGCGGCGGAAATGACCGCGGGCACCCCCAACGCGCTCTCCATGAGCCCCGCCTCCAGCGTGATTCCCAACAGCTGTGCGCGCTGGAAAGTTGCACGCAGTTCGGAAAGATCGCGCAGGTCAAGCCGCACGGGTTCGATTCGTCCGTACCACGAGGCTATGAAGGCATCGCGCTCGATGAGTTCTAGCGAGCCGAAGAGCTTCGCCTCGTCGATGCTTGAACCAGTCGCGCATCCCGACGACGTCGCTAAAGCCCACAACCTGTACGCCATCTGCTCGCCGTAGTAGATGTACTCACGGGGGATCCAGGCAGACTCCCCGCTAGCTAAGTTCTCCACAACCACCCACTCATGCGGCTCGTCAGCACTGTATGGCGCTCCGTGGCGGCCGTAGTAGCGGGACGGGTAGGCCGGGAAATCGTTCGGCGTTATGACCCGACCCTCCAGGTCTCTCGCGCGCGCAACACGCACGGTGCATGAGCTTTGGAGGGCGCCCACCCGGCGCTCTATTCCCTCAAGGAGCGCGGCGGTTTCGCTATGGCGAAAGCGAGTTGAGTGCCCCGACCACGAGAGAGTCCTGACTTCCTTGCCGTTCCAATTCGGCGTACTTCCGGTGGCGGGTGCCGTCGTCTCCCAGCCAACCTCGAGATTCAGCCGCCTGCCAAGGTATCCAGCGACGGGGTTCACTAAGACGTCGGCTGGCAAAGCAATGTCGTCAATAGGCCGGGCTCTAAGATCGCGCCCCGCCGAATCTGGTACGTCTGCCGTTCCGCCGACGGCGACTGCCGGCCGGGCTAGCCAGCCGCGCCGAATCTGGCCGTGCGTGAAACTGAATTCCCACGCGGCGGCTTCTCGCGACTGACCAGCAAATCGCGTCATGGCTCGCCGAATCCCTGAAAAGAACTCCCCGAAAGTCCCGACAGCGGTGGAGTTCGGGGAGCCTAGCACCCGATTCAGCGCCGTAGACCGCGTCCGCAACCAACGTTCGCGCAGCTCCTCCGCCGTGAGACTGTGCGGGCCTGCCGCGAGAAAGCCATCTGCGATCACACAGGCTTCCTGCGTACAGGTGTTGAGCAAAGAAGGCACAGCTCTACTTCCACTTCATCGCTCGCTGCGCCATCAACGTGAGTATCGCGGTCACAGCGACCAGATAGCCGAGCCCAATTCCAACGTCACCCCACGTCCCCTCGCCAATGAGCGGCATCGTCACGGCCTCGCGCATGTGGTAGATCGGAGTGTACGGTGCAGCCGTCTGCGCCCAGCTCGGAAGCGTCTCAATCGGCATCATGGCTCCACCGATCATTCCCAAGGGGATGATGATGGCGACCGCTGCCATGGAGACGCCGGCCATCGACGGCAGAATGATTCCGACGAGTACCCCAAGCATGAAGAAAAGCAGGAAGCCCAGGATCAAGGGCAGGAGTGCAATCGGCGCGGTCGCCTCCGGAGTCATGCCGAGTGCCATTGCGATGCCGAAGAGGGCAAGGGCCTGCGTTATCAGGAAGATCATGCCCGCCGTCGCCTGTGCGGCAATGACCGTGTTTGAGGAGATGGGGAAGCTCCGTAGGACGACGAACATTCCGTTTTCGCGCCACAGCGCAAGGTGGGTGGCGCCCGCGAAGATTCCCACGAAGGCCGCGCCGAAGGCCATGACGTTCGCGCTGATCGGCCCGGTGAGGTCCGTTCCTTCGATACTGTCACCCATCGTCAACACGAGCGCAACGAGTAGGCCCGCCGGGAAGAGGAACGTAAAGATAAGGGTCGCCCAGTCGCGTAGGTCGTAGCGAAGAAGGACATTGGTTAATGCGCGGTATCTGGTCATGCTACGTAATCCCTTCCGGTGAGCTGGAGATAGACGTCCTCGAGGCGCCCATCGTGGACTTGGGCGTGCCGTGTATCGATCCCGCCTTCAGCGAGGCGCGCGAACAGAGCGGCCGTGTCGTGAGACCGAACCTCGAGCCCGTCTTTGGTGACCCGCACCGCGTCCGGGCCAAGAAGCGTCGCCACCGCATCCGCCTGGTGGAGAGCATTGGGGAGAATGACCGTCGAGCCGAGATCGGCCTCGGCGACGAGGCGGCTCGGGCTCGACGTCGTGAGAATCTTGCCCTGTTCGACGATCGACACCGTGTCACATAGCCGCTCAGCTTCGTCGAGGTAGTGCGTCGTATAAAGGGTGGTCATCTCCAGAAGATTGGTCGACTGGAGCAGGGAGACCAACGAGTACCTGGCTTCGGGATCGAGACCTGCCGTCGGCTCGTCGAGGAAGAGGACTTTCGGCCGGTGCACAATCGCGGTGGCGACGGCGAGTCGCTGGCGCTCGCCCCCGGAGAGTTTCTCCACTTTGGTGTCAGCCGCCTTCGCGAGGTTGAGGGCCTCGATGAGCGTGTCGATCGTGGAGTGCTCTGCGCCCTGGATCGCACAGACCGCGCGAAGGTGCTCGCGGAGTGTCGTCTTCGGGAAGAACGCCGACTGCTGGGGCTGGATCCCGATCTGGGACAGCAGGGCTAGATTGCGCGGATAGGGCGACTGGCCGAGGACTCGGATCGTTCCTTCCGTCGGCTTTCGAAACCCTTGGATCGCGTTAAAGAGCGTCGTCTTGCCCGCCCCGTTTGGACCGATGATCCCGTGGAACGAACCTTCTTCCACCTGGAGGTCGAGGTGGGAAAGAATCGTCTTCCCCTTAATGACGACGCTTACGTCGCGTACGTCAACTGCATAGTCAGTCACGTGTGACCTTTCTCGCGTGCTGTTGCGGTGTGAAGTGGCCTGATTTTTGTTCCGCCCTTACAGTGAGGCGGCTTGTGCCGCTTGATGTTGATAATACTCGGTTTCCACCGC
>JAIJEI010000194.1 GCA_022739095.1 Bifidobacterium sp. | reverse complement strand
TTGCCGAACGTGGGCGAACAGTTGGAAACCGTGATGCGATTGAGTTCGGCAGCCTGCTATGGCGGGGCCGGATTCGGCGAAGGCGGCAAGGGCGCGGCTCCGGCAATCGAGACGATCAATGGCATTGTCGAGCGGATTGCGGCGGATATCGTCAAGGAACTCAAGCGCGAGCACCTGACCACGTCCGGCGAGACCTTCCTTGAATGGCAACGCCCGTATATCGAGGATCACATCGCCTCCGACGATCCGGTGCTCAAGAGTTTGTAGAGCATTCTGCCCCCTCTCTCTGAGGGGAGCCAAATACTACTTACTACTCAAAGGACTCCCATGACCAACGAACTGACTGATGATGAGCTACGCGAGGCTATTGTGCGCCATGAATGGGATCAGTTCCAGCGCACCAACAATGAGGGCGGGCGCGCGGCATGTCAAGGCAACTGGCCGGTGTTCCACCAGATGCGGTTGGCCCAGTTCCTCACATGGGAGCGGCCGTTGCTCACCAGCTATGCCGCTGATCTTGACGCGGCCGACCACGTGGGCCGCAACCTCGTGACCGAAAAGTACGGCCGCATGATGGCCTCCACCGCGCCGGAAGATTTCACGAAGAACATAGAGCCGTACATTCGGCGTCTCTCCGAAGAGCGCGTGGCCCGGCAGGAGCGAGTCATCGCCCAGCAGGTCGCTTGGGCCGAGGATTTCCGCGAGCGCTACCCCAAGCTCGGCGAGGCGATGCGCGTACTCACCACCACCGAAGACACACCATCCGTCACCTCGTTCGAAACCTATCTGCGCGGCGAGCTTGGTACGTATTCCGACCAGACCTTCCAGCTCTACGAAGCGATGATTGGCGAGCGCGCCGCAGCCAGCCCGCAACGCAATATCACCGAGGAAACCTTGTTGCACACGGTCCGGCTCGGCGGTTTCGACACCTTGGATGAGGCTGAAGCCGCTCAGCGCTGACGACAGTGCCTCCACGTCGTCACGGCCCCATCCACTTTCCCGAATTTGTGACGCTCACGGCGACTCAGTGGCACATATTTGGGAAGGAGCCGGTAACGACCGTGAATATCACAGACTGAACAACCCCCAGAAAGACAACATCGTCAATGTGGCAAGTGCAGCCAGTGTCACCATCACGCAAATGACACGACGCACGCCGATAATGCTGGCGCGATACCGCCACATACGTTCCAGTTCCCACGCGAACAGTACGACCAACAGCACGGTCAGCACCTGCAATGCTCTCCACCCAAGGGAAAACAACTGCGGATGAGGCATAACCAATACGGCCGATACACCTACGGCGCTCATATAGCCATACAACAGCACGGTAATCACCATCACCGCTGCACCAATACCGGCAGAAAAGCCGGCAATACCGTGCAACATGCGCCGCTGGGCGGCCCCCAGCTCACTCGGCGTCGCATGCATGGCGTGCACGGTCGCCACACTACGCCGCCCGGCCAGCAACGTCTGTAGCCAAGAAAACACAGTCAAGCCAATACCTAATATCGCCGCCATCACAATCAGCACGGGCCCGGCCACCATCAGACCGGCCAGCACGCCGAGCGAGCCGATAATACCGGATCTGGTACGTTGCGGTGCGGCGAAGCGCTGGTGAGGTGTTGCACCGGCGACTTGGGGCGTTGCCCATCCATCGGCTTTGGTTCCGGCAGTCACACCGTTCACCCAGTTTTCCAGCGCTTGCGTATAGCCTTCGGCCAATGGCAGGTTCGGGGTGAATAGGCCCTCACCAGCCCGCATCTGATGGTTGCCGGCGAAATAGCGTACGGTGACGTTCTCGTTGCCGGACTTGTTGGCCGTAGCGATGATCCGCTGCGCCCCCTGTTCGATGGGCATGGCCGTATCGTAGGTGCCGTAGTTCACCAGTACCGGCATGGTGAGGGATTTCAGATACCGGTCGGCATCAAAGTCGGCATAGGCCAGATCGAATGGCGCGTAGTCCAGCGACATCAATTTGGCCATGTCTTGGACCACGGGCTTGGGCGCGCCGGCCTCATGCGTATAGGCGCTGACAGCCATGGCCATTTGCTCACGTCCATTGAACACCGGCGCGGATGTCAGTATGGCGAAGGCGATGTCTTGCCGTTTCGAGGTTAGAATCGTTGCGATCCAGGTGCCTTCGGATTCGGCGTAGATGCCGGTTTTGGCGGGGTCCACGCCGCTTATGCCACGCAGCACGTCGAGCGAACGCCCGTATTCGCGAGCAAAACGCGGGTAGTCGCGATGCAGCACGGTGTAGTTGTCGTTGCGCTTGGCCGGCACCAAGGTCACGATGCCGGCAGAGGCCATGGCGTTGGCGATATCGCCGAAATCCTCGGCACCGCTGGTACCGGACCCGTGAATGAACAGACAAGCCGGGCGTGGCCCGGGAGCGTCGACCGGTTCACGTAGTACGGCGGGTAACGTGACGCCGTCGCCGGTCTTGATGGATAGTCGGGTTTCGCGCGTACGATATCGCCCCTCGTGGGGAATGTTCGCATGGGCAGGGGTGATGGTGGTGTCGGCAGAAGCGATAGCGATGTGCTTGGTGTAGGGCCGCGTGTTCCATTGCGGCATCATCGCCCAGCCAAGTGTGGCGAATACCAGCGTCATCGCCACCGCGATGGCGATGACGCTCGCTACCCGCCGCGCCGAAATCCGCTTCATAGTATGTTCCGCCTCCCCCATCAGCATAGAACGGTCGGCTCTCGTCACAATGTGCTTTTACTGGAACCGTAACGCAACGGTTGTAACGCTATTTTCTCTTCTTGACGGCACCGACTATGGCCCATACAACAGCCACTATTACCAGAATCAGTCCCACTACGGCGCAAATAATAGCCGTCAGCAACTGCGGATTCGGTGAGAACAGCGAAATCATCCGATCCGGAGATATGTACCCGAAAACCAGCGCGATCACGCCGATAATCACACCCAATAGTCCGAATACCACAGTGGGCGCGCTAGTACTCTGTTTCTGGACGTTCTTGTCATTCTTGGCATTTTCGGCATTCTGGACGTTCTTGGCGCCGCCCTCAGGTTGGCGTGGTTTGCCGGCAGTCTGAGACTGCTCATAGGAAGGTTGTGCTGAAGATGCTGCGTACATCGGTACATCATCGGCAGATGGAATCGGCCTGCCATCCCCCTCCACGCCATCGGCAACTGTTTCCGGGGCAATCCGATCTGTGGTCGGTTCGATGGGCGATGGAGAGGCAGCTGTTGCCTGCGTATCCACATCCGAGACCGGCGCATCCGCATGATCGTCGGGGACGGGTAGCACAGCCGTTTTGTCATCATCCGCTGCGGATGGCAGCACCGTGGTATCGGTTCGGTCATCGACGGTCACCATGGTTGTGGTCGCGGTGGTCTCGTCGGTTTCGGAAGGTATGGCCGTGGTCGGTGTCGCATCCTCGATGGAGGCGAATTCCTTGGTTTCATCAGTCATGATTCCATCTCCTGGTTGTAACG
>JAIJEI010000193.1 GCA_022739095.1 Bifidobacterium sp. | reverse complement strand
CGCAGCAGTCCATCGCCCGCACCGGGGTATCCGCCGAGCCACGTGTGGAAGCGCTCGTCGAGCAGGCCGGTCGCGTAACCGACCACCACGCGGCCTCCGGCCTGCACGAAGCCGGACAGCCGTCGCGTATCGGCGTCGCTCAGCATCAGCACGGTCGGCAGCACGATGGTCTTATATGAACTCCAGTCGTAGGCGAGCGGCACAATGTCGGCTCGTGCACCAGCGTTCAGGAACGCACGGTACCAGTCACGCACGTCATGCCAATGGTTGAGTTTCATGCTCGGCAACGTCTCGGAGCGGGTGGCCCACTCAGATTCGGCGCTGAAAAGGATCGCCGTGTCCGCATGCGCCAATTCGCTTCCTTGGACACCGGCATCGGCGAGCGCTTGCAACGTCGCGCCCAGTTCGCATACCTGACGGAACAGTTTCGTGTCCTCGCCGGCGTGCGGAACCATGGCGGAATGGAACGCTTCGGCTCCGAACGCGGATGCACGCCATTGGAAGAAGTTGATGGCGTCGGCGCCCATGGCCACGTGGGCCAGGGAGTCACGCACCGTTTCCCCGTTGCGTTTGCGGGTGTTCAGAGGCTTCCACTGCACCGCCGAAGTGGAATGTTCCATGACGTATCATGGTTTGCCGAGCGCCAGCGAATCCACGAGCGCGTCGGAACAGGCCAACTCGTCGAGGTGGGATTCGCCTTCGTGGAGGTAGTGGTCGTTCGACACGAAATTCACTTCCTCCGCCCAAGCGGCGTAGTCCATGCAGCATTGGTCGGTGGAGACCATGAAGTTCGTGGTGAACGGCTTGTCGGGGCAGATTTCGGCGATCGCGTCACGTTCGGCTTTATAGAAGTCAAGCAGCATGTCGTTGCCGAACCGTTCAAAATCAAGCTTCTGACCGGGATTGACCATCGAGTCGGCACCCATGAATCGCGGGATGAGGACTTCGTCGAAACCGGTCATCTCCTGTCCCCAGAACGTGGTGCCCCACGCTTGGTTGAGCGCGCCGATGGTGCCGTACTTGCGGCGGCACCATGCGCGGAAGGCTTCGAGCGCATTGTCGGAGTAGTCGTCGCGGTTGTTCCACCCGTATTCGTTGCCCATATGCCATGCCGTCACATACGGGTTGGTGCCGTAGCGTTCGGCGAGTTTGCGGCATAGGGATAGCGCGTATTCCTTGAACACCGGGCTGGTCGGGCTCCAGGATTGGCGCAAACCGGCGTTGACCGGATGACCGTACTTGTCTCGCGGAAGAACCTCGGGATGGTTTTCGTAGAGCCACAGGGGCGCGGTCGCCGTCGCGGATGCCAGATCGACCGCGATGCCGGCCTGACCGAGCTTGTCGATGACGCGATCGAGCTAGTCGAAATCCCAATGGTCTTCGGTGGGCTGGAGGCGATCCCAGCTGAAGATGGCGAGGGCCACGGTGTTGACGCCGGCCTGGCCCATCAGGCGGATGTCGTCATCCCAGATTTCCTCCGGCCATTGGTCGGGATTATAGTCGCCGCCGAAAGCGATGCCGCGTCCGTCCGCGGTCAGCAGTTTCGGCCATGCGAAGTCACGTCGCGCACGCACGGTTACCTCCTTTGGCAGGTGGCACAGGGCCACGGCCCATATCGGATACCAGCTGATACTAGCTGATAAACACTCTTGGCCGATAGTCGACACACCGCCGGTTCCGGCCCCTCTGACTTGCCAATCTTCCTGACCATACTCGATGGAGTAGGTCAGGGAAAGAATGACCGTTATCATGATGAACATACCGGAAACGTAGACGTACCGGAAACGTAGAAAAGCATCGGCGTGACAAAGACCAGAATGATGTCGTTGGAAAACAGGCCGAACATCATGTAAACCACACTCATGGCAATCATGACGCCAATGTGCAGGTGGCGGACGCAACAGGCCACCGTCGTCTTCGGCGTTGGCGAGAAACGTGCTTCGGCTTTCCTTGATTCGGCAAGCGAGCAACTAGTACTGTGGGCTCTACATCGGGCCCAACTACTGGCCGCTCGCTCGTCGACAGGTTGTGCACCAGTGATCGGTTAGTGCGAAAGATGATGCTCACGCTTTATGAGCACAAGCACGCCGGCCAACAAGATCGTCATCATTGCGATAACGGCGACCGGGACCACATCAGCACCAGTGGAAGCCGTTGCCTCCGGACCGGTATTCGTCTGCCCTTGCCATGGCCATCGCCCTTCTGCCCTTGTTGGCTTCCGGATTGCCCGCCTTGGCTTCCAGTCTGATTGTCGGCACCGGGTTTGGTGTCGGGCTGTTCCGGCTTGGGGAACGCGGCATTGTATGCGGCAGCGAGTCTGCCTGCCAGAGAGCCACTATCCAACGGATCGCCGAATTATGCTTTCATATTATCCGGCAATGCGGCCAGAGCAGTATACAGTTTCCGTACTTCGCTCGCCGACGTCTGACTGTTCAACGCGCCGATACCTCGCACCAAGGAAATCACCGACTGCTGCGTGTCATAACCGGAGGAATGTTCGTAGCCAGCGAATCGTCTGGTGAAATCGAACGATCCGTCATAGGTGTTGCCGATACCGGTCAGGAAGTTGACATCGAAGAACGAACGCTCGGCCGTGGGTAGCGATGCCGAGTATGGCGAATACGTACGCATCGCGATCTTGTTGTTCGCTTCATCCATGCCGACGTACTGGAAGAACGCATTGCCACCGTTATACGCGAATTGATAGTCGGACAACAGCCCCAACACCGGATTGCCGGCATCATTGGTCAGGGTCATTTGTCCGGATCCGTGATTGTGACCGGAGTACATCATGAATACCTGGTTGTACCGCTTCACGATGTTCCAGATTTTTGAGCCGGCACCTTCATCGTCACCGGCTTCACCGTTGTATCCGGAATCATCATCGAGGGAGATCTCATTCGGACGTGAATCGGAGCACTTGAAGATATCGTGGCTCATCACTACAGTCGGGTTGTTCGGGTGCTCTTTGAGCACCTGCTCGAACCATCGCATATCGTCATTGCGTGCCGAGGACGAGTTGCTGACCACCGCGCCCATGTCGATGTTCATCACCAGATACTTGTAGGAGCCGTTGTCGACCAGATGGTATGAGGACAGGCCATCGGGCGAGTATGCAAAACCGTGTTCCTTTTGATACTTGCCAAAATCGGAGTCGGGTCCGAAGTGTTTCAGGTAGTTGTCCGCCTTGCGCAAGCTGGGCACTCCGTAGCCATGCCGGTCTCCATTGTAATCATGGTTGCCTGGCTGCTCCAGGAATCCCGGGTTCTAGATAGAAGTGCAACACCCGCTCTATGGTTGGAAGTGTTCAAGTCCACAACCGAAGAGAAAGCGTCGCGCTCGATATGAAAGTGTATTCCCGCCTGTCGGCAGAGGAACGGATCCGGATCGACGAACTGAGGAATCGGGACGGGCTCGGCGTGCGTCAGATCGCGTTGAGGATCGGCCGTGACAAGTCCACCGTCAGCCGCGAATTGCGGCGTGGCCTGTGGTTCGCGTCCAACGAG
>JAIJEI010000192.1 GCA_022739095.1 Bifidobacterium sp. | reverse complement strand
ACCGACCTAATGAACGTGAAATCGACCTAATGAATGCAACGAGTAGGCGGCTACGATAATAACCAGTAGAATCACAACCCAGATTGAAGGGGAGAGCACGTGGCAGAGGAATATGTGGCTGCATTCGATGCAGGGACCACGGCGTTGAAGGGTGCCCTGGTTGATAGGCAAGGCCGTATCGTAGCCAGTGCGAGTAGTGAGCTTAACCTTATTATCAACGGTGACTATCGGGAGCAGAGCCCCGATCAATGGTGGCAAGCTTTCTGCTCGGCCTCCAGGCACATGATTGAGCAGGCACGGCAATCCGAGTCAGAATTCAATGTGACTCGCATTCGTGGCATCATCTTCAGCGGTCAGATGCAGGATGTTATTGCTTTGAACGGCGAGCTCAATCCCGTCCGCAATGCCATTCTGTATTCGGATGGCCGAGCCGAGGAACAGGCCAAGCAACTCGCCAAGACATATCAGGGTGGAGCAGAACGTTTCCTGAACACCGTTGGTAACCGGCTTGAAGGCTGCTTGCCGTTGCCCAAGTTGATGTGGCTGCGTGAACACGAGCCGGAAACGTACGCGCGCATTCGTCATGTATTGATCAGTTCCAAGGACTACTTGATCGCTCAATTGACCGGCGAATGCGTGGGCGATGTGGCGGCGTGCTCCACAGCTGGGGCCATGGATATCCGTAATGGCCAGTGGGATGCCGAATTGTGCGAGGCCGCAGGAATCGACATGACCATGTTGCCACACCTGCGCAATCCGCAAGACAACATTGGCACAGTGACGGAATCCGCTGCACAACGCACCGGTTTCTCCGCCGGAACTGCGGTATACGCGGGCATTGGCGATGCGGGTGCCACCACGCTGGCCAGCGGTGTCAGCCGCCCCGGCCAATACAACATCAATATCGGCACCTCAGGTTGGATCGCCACCGTTTCGCCCGAACCGTTCACCGGCAAGCCAGGTGCTGCGAATCTGGCATTTGGTGTGGAAGAAGGATTCGTGAATGCGGTGCCATTCTTCAACGCCGGCGATGTGCATAAATGGGTTACCGGCGTATTCGCCGATGGCGATTATGCGGAAGCACATCAGCTTATCGAAACATCTAAGCCCGGTTCCAACGGTGTGCTATGCCTGCCATATCTGGTGGGGGAGCGATTCCCTGTTATGAATCCGAATATTCGCGGTGCCTATGTGGGCTTCGATCCAGACACCACCAAGGCAGACATGATGCGTGCCGCGCTTGAGGGTGTGGCCTTCTCCATTCGTCAAGGTATGGAAAGTTTTGACGACAAGCCCACCAAGATTTCCCTGATTGGCGGCGGAGCCAGAGAAAATGCGTGGTGCCAGATTCTGGCCGACGTGCTCGGACACAGCATCGAGGTATTCTCTAACGCCGACATCCTGCCCGCCGTTGCCCTCGCCTCACTGGTGTTCGGTCGCCCCGAACTGGTGAATGCCGTCTGCGAGAGTACGTCATACCAGCCGAATGGTGAGGCCATGCAATGCTATGACACCGTGTATCCACGCTTCATCACACTGTATCCGGCATTGAATACCGTGGCCTGATACCACGATAATCTCACGATACGGGTGAACATGGGCGTTCCTCGCCGCTTAGCTCCCTCACATTGCTACGATGGGGCTTTATGAGTGAGAACATCATGCGAATCATTGACCTGCGTGGTCAGAACCTGTCCCGTGCCGAACTGCTCGCCGCGATGCCGCGCGCCGCAATGGGCACTTCCGAAGCCACCGATCTGGTGCGTCCGATTCTGGACGATGTCAAGGAACGCGGTGCCGCGGCCCTGCGCGACTTCGAGGAGAAGTTCGATCACGTGCGTCCCAAGAACCTGCGCGTGCCGGTCGAGGCGATCAAGGACGCCCTGACCACGATCGACCCCGAAGTGCGCGTCGCCATCGAGGAATCGGTGCGCCGCGCCCGCGCCGTGGCCGCCAACCAGGTGCCGAAGGACTTCTACACCGACCTCGCCGAAGGCGCCCGCGTGGCCGAACGCTGGATTCCGATTCAGCGCGTCGGCCTGTATGTGCCTGGCGGCAAGGCCGTCTACCCGAGCTCCGTCATCATGAACGCCGTGCCGGCTCAGGCCGCGGGCGTCGAATCGCTGGCCATCGCCACCCCGCCCGCCCGCGACAATGAGGAAGGTCTGCCGAACAAGACCATCCTCGCCACCTGCGCCATCCTCGGTGTTGACGAGGTATACGCGGTCGGCGGCGCTCAGGCCATCGCTATGTTCGCATACGGCGCCAAGGGCAGCGAGCCGCAGGACGGCGACATCCTGTGCGATCCGGTTGACAAGATCACCGGCCCGGGCAACATTTTCGTGGCCACCGCCAAGTCGCTGGTCTCCGCATTCGTGGGTATTGATGCTGTGGCCGGCCCGACTGAAATCGGTATCATCGCCGATAAGGACGCCAACCCGAGCCTGCTGGCTGCTGATCTGATCGGGCAGGCTGAACATGACGAGCTCGCCGGTTCCGTGCTGTTCACCGACTCCACCGAGATCGCCGACAAGGTGCAGGAGAGCCTCAAGTACCGCGTGCCGCGTACCGAGCACGCCGAGCGCGTCCATACGTCGCTGTCCGGCACCCAGTCTGCCATCGTGCTGACCGACAATCTTGACCAGTCCATCGACGCGGCCAACGCCTACGCCGCCGAACACCTTGAGATTCAGACCAAGGATGCCGATGCCGTGGTCAAGCGCATCAAGAACGCCGGTGCCATCTTCCGCGGCCCGTACTCCCCGGTGCCGCTGGGCGACTACATGTCCGGTTCCAACCACGTGCTGCCCACCGGCGGCACCGCCCGCTTCGCCGCAGGCCTCGGCGTGCACACGTTCATGAAGCCGGTCGAAGTCATCGAATATGACGAGGAAGGCCTCAAGGCCCTCGCCGCCCGCATCAACGCCTTCGCCGTTTCCGAAGACCTGCCCGCCCACGGCGAGTGCGTGCTCTCCCGCTTCGTCAAGGATCCGTACGATAAGGCCACCCTGCGCGAGCAGGAGAAGGAAGCCGAACTGCGATGAGCTCGATTCCCGCAAACCTGCCGCTGCGCAACGATCTGATCGGTGAGGAGCCGTACGGCGCTCCCCAGCTGGACGTGCCGGTGTGCCTGAACGTCAACGAGAACCCGTACGCGCCGGATCCGGCCGTATGCGACACCATCGCCAAGCGCGTGCGTGAAATCGCCCCCACGCTCAACCGATACCCGGACCGTGAGCACATCGAATTGCGCCAGGCGTTCTCCGATTATCTGGACCGCGAATCCGGCACTCGCCTGGACGTGGACGAGCTGTGGGGTGCCAACGGTTCCAACGAGATCATGCTCCAGCTGTTCCAGGCTTTCGGCGGCCCGGGCCGCACCGCACTCGGTGCCGACCCGACGTACTCCATGTACCCGGAGTACGCGCGCGACACCTTCACCGGCTGGAAGCTCGCCCACCGCAACGCCGACTTCACGCTGAACGTCGACAAGGTGCTTGAGGCCATCGCCGAGGTCAAGCCCTCGATGGTGCTGCTCACCAGACC
>JAIJEI010000017.1 GCA_022739095.1 Bifidobacterium sp. | reverse complement strand
GAATGCGACCACCTCGACGGCCACGTGTATTTGGATCGCCTGGAAAAGGAAGAACGCCGCGAAGCCCTGCGCTACATGCGCAATCGTCAGGCGAAGTAGTCCATACTCGGCTCCCGCTGACGGGAGCCGTCGAACGTAGTGAGACTGAGGGTGGTTCTGCCGGTACCGCCCGTAACTCCCCCTCAGCCTACGGCGACAGGCTCCCCTCAGAGAGGGGAGCCTGTTTTTCTTAGTACCGGCTCCGTGCTATTCTCGAAGTTCGTGTGCCACCCGGCAACGGACGTAGTCGCTGGCGTCCGGAACCACCCAATATTGTCAACCGGCACACAACAAATTCGCGTCATGCTCGCGACGGCCTGTGTCGGTCGGCTGCACAACTCGTGGAACCGAGGGAGTAGCTGCACGCAGGTGCGCATGGCCAGGCAAGAACCGACAATGAAAGGTAGTAATACCATGGCTCAGATTACTATGAGCGATATGCTGAAGGCTGGCCTGCACTTTGGCCACCAGACCCGTCGTTGGAACCCGAAGATGAAGCAGTTCATCCTCACCCAGCGCAACGGCATCCACATCATCAACCTGTTCAAGTCGCTCGACATGATCGACAAGGCGTACGACTTCATCAAGACCACCGTGGCCCACAACGGCACCGTGCTCTTCGTCGGCACCAAGAAGCAGGCTCAGGAAGCTATCGCCAACCAGGCCACCCGCGTGAACATGCCCTACGTCTCCGAGCGTTGGCTCGGCGGCATGCTGACCAACTTCCAGACCGTCTCCAAGCGCGTCAACCGCCTCAAGGAACTTGAGGAAATGGACTTCGCCGACGTGCACGGCTCCGGCCTGACCAAGAAGGAGCTCCTCCTGCTCGAGCGCGAGAAGGACAAGCTCAACAAGCAGCTGGGCGGTATCCGCAACATGAACCGCACCCCGTCCGCGATGTTCGTCGTCGACATCACCAAGGAGGCCCTGGCTGTTGAGGAAGCTCACAAGCTGGGTATCCCGGTTGTCGCCATCGTCGACACCAACGCCGACCCGGACACCGTTGAGTACCCGATCCCGGCCAACGATGACGCCATCCGCGGCATCGAACTGCTGACCAGCCTGATGGCTGACGCCGTCGCCGAAGGTCTGCTGGAGCGCTCCGGCGCCAACAAGGCCGAGGGCGAAGCCGCCGAGCAGCCAATGGCCGCTTGGGAGAAGGAACTCCTGACCAACGAGGCTCCTGCCGAGGCTTCCGCTGAAGCCGCCGCTCCGGCTGCCGCCGAGGGCGAAACCGCCGAGGCCCCCAAGGCCGAGTGATGCTCTACGATGGGAAGTGCCTGAATAAGCGCTTCCCATCGTTCATGGGTAAGCAAAATTTCTCAAGGAGAATAATCAATGGCAGCAATTACCGCCGCACTGATCAAGCAGGTTCGTGAAGACACCGGCGCCGGCATGCTCGACGTCAAGAAGGCTCTGACCGAAGCCGAAGGCGACGTCGCCCGCGCCAAGGAAATCATCCGCGCCAAGGGTATCGCCGCAGCCGGCAAGCGTGAAGGCCGCAAGGCTCAGGAAGGCACCATCGCCTCCAAGGTCGTCGAGACCGCCAATGGCGAGACCGGCTACGCCGTCGAGCTGAACTCCGAGACCGACTTCGTGGCCAAGACCCCGAAGTTCGTCGAGTTCACCGAGGAAGTTCTCGGCTACGCCGTGGATGCCGACGCCAACTCCGCTGACGAGCTGCTCGAGGCCAAGGCTGGCGACACCACCGTCAAGCTGGCTGTCGAAGAGGCCGCCGCCCTGTTCGGTGAGCACGTCAAGGTCGGCCAGTTCGCCAAGATTTCCGGCGAGCACGTCGAAGTCTACGCTCACAAGAAGTCCGCCGAGATGCCGCCGAGCATCGTCGCCATGATCGCCACCGACAAGGCCGGCGCCGCCGTGGCTCACGAAGCTGCTCTGCAGATCTCCGCCATGGGCGCCAAGTGGCTGGCCCGCGAGGACGTTCCGGCCGATGTGGTCGAGTCCGAGCGTCGCGTGGCCACCGAGAAGTCCCTGGCCGAGGGCAAGCCGGAGAAGATCGTTCCGAAGATCGTCGAGGGCCGTCTCAACGCTTTCTTCAAGGAAGTCGTGCTGCTCGAGCAGCCGTTCGTCAAGGACCCGTCCAAGACCGTCGGCGACCTGTTCAAGGAAGTCGGTGGCAACGCCACCGCATTCGCTCGTGTCGAGGTCGGCAAGGGCGAAGAGGAGTGAGCCTAAGGCTTACTCCACGCGCTTAGCGTAATTTCAACGAAACGCCATCCGGTTATTCAATAATCGGATGGCGTTTCGCTATTCCAAGGGTGTCGTTGCTAGGGGGTGTCGTCGTAAACCGATACGCTTGTCTACGGATAATTTCGCACTTTCGGTTTTGAGAAAGGCATAATATGACTGATAGCGACAAGCCGCGCAGAGTTCTGCTCAAACTGTCCGGCGAAGCATTCGGTGGTGGCAAGGTCGGCATTGATACCCATGTGATTCGTCGCATTGCCGAGGAAATCGTTCCGGCCGTACAACAGGGTGTGCAGGTGGCCATCGTGGTCGGCGGCGGCAACTTCTTCCGCGGTGCCGAACTGCAGCAGGCCGGTATCGATCGTTCCCGTGGCGACTACATGGGTATGCTCGGCACGGTGATGAACTGCCTCGCCCTGCAGGACTTCCTGGAGCAGGAGGGTCAGGCCACCCGCGTGCAGACCGCCATCACCATGGGACAGGTCGCCGAGCCGTATATTCCGCTCAAGGCCATCCGTCACCTTGAAAAGGGTCGCGTGGTGATTTTCGGCGCCGGTGCCGGCATGCCGTACTTCTCCACCGACACGGTTTCCATCCAGCGTTCTCTCGAAATCCACTGTGACGAAGTGCTTATGGGTAAGAACGGCGTCGACGGCGTCTATACCGCCGACCCGCGCAGGGACGAGAATGCCAAGCGTTTTGAAACCCTGAGCTACAATCGCGCTCTCGTGGACAATCTGGCCGTCATGGACGCCTCCGCACTGTCCATGGCCCGCGACAACAAGAAGCGCATCCGCGTTTTCGGCCTCGAAGAGCCGGGCAACGTGACCCACGCCCTCGTCGGCGATGAAATCGGCACGCTGGTCTCCACCGCCGAATCGCGCGTGGCCGAGTAAGCCGCAAACGCCTACAATCGAATCAAGCGTTCATAGACGAACACCAACACACAAGGAGTGAATATGTCTCTTATCGACCAGGCCAAGGAACAGATGGCCAAGACCGTGGAAAACACCAAGGAAAACTTCTCCGGCATCCGCACCGGTCGCGCAAACCCGGCCCTGCTGAACGGCATTGTGGTCGATTACTACGGCGCTCCGACCCCGATCAAGGCCGTCGCTTCCATCGGCGTTCCCGAACCGCGCACCCTGTCCGTCACCCCGTTTGACGCTTCCCAGGCTGGTGCCGTCGAAAAGGCCCTGCGCAACTCCGACCTCGGCATCAGCCCGAACCGTGATGGCAACGTCATCCGCCTGACCATGCCGGAACTCACCGAGGACCGTCGTAAGGAATACGTCAAGCTTGCCAAGGGCAAGGCCGAGGACGGCAAGGTCGCCGTGCGCAACATTCGCCGTAAGACCAAGGAAACCATCGACAAGGCCGTCAAGGACGGCGAGATGGGTGAGGACGAAGGCGATCGCCTGCTGAAGGATCTTGACAGGGTCACCAAGTCCGTTACCGACGAGATCGATACTCTGCTGGAGACCAAGCAGAAGGAGATCATGGAGGTCTGATTCAGACCAGGTCCGGAGAATTATGGAACGCAACGAACAACTCCATGAAGAGGCCGAGGAGACGCTCGACCAGATCAACAAGAAGACCGGCCGCAACATGCCGCAGGCCATCGCCACAGGCGCGATACTGGTCATCCTTATTGTCGCGTGCCTGCTGCTCAGCGTCGACCTCTTCGTGCTGCTGGTAGTCGTGTTCATGATTCTGGCGCTGTGGGAGCTCAGGGTGGACTTCGCCACCGTAGGCCTGCACATCCCGGTGTTTATGCTGTGGCTGTGCTCGTCCTTCACCCTCATCGCCACCTACTATTCCCCGTACCATCTCATCACGATGTCGCTGAGTATCATCGTGTCGATTATTCTGGTCGCCATCGCGGCCAGCGCAAAAATCAGCGTCGGCAACCGCCTATCTCTGGCGGTTGCCGGCAAACTGTCCAACACGGATGCCGGCGCGCGCCTCGAATCCTCGTTCAATCATGAGGGCGGGGAACAGCATCATTCCCGGCTCAGCCATGTGGCTGTGTCCGTGCTCACCGTGTTGTACATCCCGTTGTTGGCCAGCTGCATCATCATCTCGCTGACTTTTAATGGGCATCCGATTGCACACGCCATCATGCTGGTGTTCCTGCCCGCCCTATCCGATACGGGTGGTTTGTTTGCCGGTGCCTGGCTCGGCAAGCACAAGCTCAGCCCGCGTATCTCGCCGAAGAAGTCCGTTGAGGGCCTGATCGGCTCGATGCTCTTCGCCATGGCTGGCGCATTCGCTGTATTCGCATGCACGTATGATGCCTCGAAATGGGCCACTCGTTGGTGGGTGCCGATCGTGGCGGGTATTCTCATCGGTGCCGTGGGCACGTTCGGTGATTTGTGTGCTTCCATGCTCAAGCGCGATATCGGTATCAAAGACATGGGCCATCTGCTCAAGGGGCACGGCGGTGTGATGGATCGTGTGGATTCCATTTTGATGAGTGCACCGTTCACCTGCGCCTTGCTGTGGGTCACCGGACTGTGATTCGCATGCCTCATGCATGAACAATGTGGCATCGTGTGTATATCGCACGGTGCCACATGTCATATATGGGGGGGAGAAACATCGTTCAATATGCGTTCGCCATGGGCTAAGACATGGGCCATCTGATTCGTATGCGGTACGCCGTATGGTGGATTCTGATATTTCTATTGCATGTTTGACTATTTTCTGATACTGAGAGCGAAGCGAACCCATCATGACCACACAGCATCCTGACACTCCTGAAACCGGCATTACTCCCGGCGGCACATCAGGTGCCTTCCGTGACGTGCTATCCAAGGACCATGCCCGCCGTGGTAAGCCGCCGCTTCACTTTGTGGATATGACGCCCGAGCAGCGCATCGAGAAAGCGGCCGAACTCGGATTGCCGAAGTTCCGAGTCAAGCAGCTCGCCAACCATTACTTTGGCCATTTCGATGTGAATGCTGCCGAATTCACTGATTTTCCGGCAGCCAGGCGCAGCGAGGCCGCCGCCGCGTTCTTCCCGCAGCTCATCACCGAGGTGACCCGCCAAGTGGCGGACGAAGGCACCACCATCAAGACCTTGTGGAAGCTGTTCGACGGCTCCCTCATCGAATCGGTGCTTATGCGATACCCGACCCGTACCACGCTGTGCATCTCCTCGCAGGTCGGCTGCGGCATGGGCTGCCCGTTCTGCGCCACCGGCAAGCTTGGCCTGACCCGTAACATGTCCACCGGTGAAATCATCGAACAGGTGCGTGTGGCCGCCAAAATGATGCGCGACGGCGAAGTGGCCGGGGGAGAGGGCCGCCTGAGCAACATCGTGTTCATGGGTATGGGCGAGCCGATGGGCAACTACAACTCCGTGCTGTCCGCCGTACGACAGATTTCCGCCATGCCTCCCGAAGGCTTCGGCATTTCCGTGCGCAACATCACCGTATCCACGGTGGGCGTGGTCCCCGGCATTAAGAAGCTCACTGCCGAAGGCATTCCCGTGCGTCTGGCCGTTTCCCTGCATGCCCCCAGCGACGAACTGCGTGACGAGCTGGTGCCGATGAACAAGCGTTTCAACACCACGCAGGTGTTGGACGCCGCGCACGATTATTGGCTGGCCTCCAAGCGCCGCGTCAGTATCGAATACGCGCTGATGCGCGGCATCAACGACCAGGCCGAGCATGCGCAGTTGCTGGCCAAGAGGCTTAACCATTACGGCGACAACTGGGCCCATGTCAACCCGATTCCGCTCAACCCCATCGAGGGCTCGAAGTGGACCGCATCCAAGCCGGAAGACGAGCAGCGATTCCTGGAGATCCTGCACCGCGCGGGCATCACCGCCACACTGCGTGACACCCGCGGCCAGGATATTGACGGCGCCTGCGGGCAGTTGGCCGCTAAAGAACGATGATGTGAATGGAATCGGCCTTGTACCCGATTCCATTCACTACTTCAGAGGATTCTCATATTCCAGAAACGGGTGCGGCGCATGTAACGGGCGGTAGGTAGTCTGAAGGACTGTAATGCAAAGCCGAACAGGGGAGTGAAGCATGTCGTTGGCGGTACGAGTCATCCCGTGCCTGGACGTTGACGCCGGTCGCGTGGTGAAGGGTGTGCATTTCGAAAACCTCAAGGACGCGGGCGACCCGGTGGAGCTGGCGGCCGAATACTACCGTCAGGGAGCCGACGAGATCACCTTCCTGGATGTGACCGCATCCAGCTCCCACCGCAACACGATGATCGACGTGGTCTCCCGCACCGCCGAACAGGTGTTCATTCCGATGACCGTGGGCGGCGGCGTACGCACACCCGAGGACGTCGACTCGCTGCTGCGCTGCGGTGCAGACAAGGTCGGTGTCAACACGGCGGCCATCAACGACCCGTCGCTCATCAGCCGTGTGGCCGACCGTTTCGGCAACCAGGTGCTGGTGCTCTCCGTGGACGCCCGCCGCGAAAAGGGCGAGCAACACACGCAGTCCGGCTTCGAGGTCACCACGATGGGCGGTCGCAAATCCACCGGCATTGATGCCATCTGGTGGGTCAAGCGCGCCGAGCAACTTGGAGCCGGCGAGATTCTGCTCAATTCGATGGACGCCGACGGCACCAAGGAAGGCTTCGACCTCGAGATGATTCGCGCCGTGCGCAAGGAAGTCAAGATTCCGATCATCGCCTCCGGCGGTGCCGGCAAGGTCGAGGACTTCCCGCCCGCCATCGAAGCAGGTGCCGACGCGGTGCTGGCCGCATCCGTATTCCATTACGGCATCCTGACCATCGCCGATGTCAAAGCGGAACTCAAGAAGCACGGCTACACCGTTCGCTAAACGAATACACCTTGCTCCCGCTGGACGAACAATCCAATGAATTGTTCGTAGCAGTGTGCCATGCGCACGTCGCGCATAATACGGGAGCTGTCAGCGAAGCTGACTGAGGGTGGTCCACATAAGGAAGATAGGTATGACAGACACTACATACGACAATTCCACTGAACTTGATCCCCGTATTGCCGCACGCCTGAAGCGTGACGCCAAGGGTCTGGTCGCCGCCGTCATCCAGCAGTACGACACACACGAGGTGCTGATGGTCGGCTACATGAACGACGAGGCATTACGCCGCACGCTGACCACCGGTCGCGTGACCTTCTGGTCCCGGTCCCGTCAGGAATACTGGCGCAAGGGTGATACCTCCGGCCATGTGCAATACGTCAAGGGCGTGTCCCTGGATTGCGACGGCGACGCACTGCTCGTCGAAGTAGACCAAGTCGGCGCCGCCTGCCACACCGGCAAGCGCAGCTGCTTCCTCGAAGGCGGCCCCCTGCCCGTGGTCGAAGGCCATCGCCCGGCCGAGCAGTAGAACGGGCTTTCCTAACTGAGGGAAGCCGAACGACCGCACACTATGAAACAAGACATCGAGTTGTAAGTAAAGGAGCGAATATGAGCGAATGCAGCGTCAAACACCTGAAGTGGGGCGCCACCTGGCCCAGTCGCGAACAGTTCCACGAACTGGCCGACGCCGGCTACCGTGTGATTCCGATCGTGCGCCGTCTGCTCGCCGACTCGCTCACCCCAGTCGGCTTCTACGAGCGTCTTGCCGGCGGCCGATCCGGCACCTTCATCCTCGAATCGGCGGAATACGGCGGTACGTGGAGCCGTTACAGCTTCATCGGCGTCAACTCGATGGCCCAGTTGCGCTCCAACAACGGTCAGGCCGACTGGCTGGGCAAGGTCCCGGTTGGCGTGCCAGTCACCGGTGACGTGGTCGAAGTCGCTCACGCCACGTTGAAGACTCTGAAGGCCCCGAATGTGGAAGGCCTGCCGAACCTGACCAGCGGTCTGGTCGGCACAGTCGGCTGGGATGCCATCCGCCACTGGGAGCCGAACCTGTGCGCCGAAGCTCCGGACGAGACCGGCCAGCCTGAGACCGTGCTCGCCCTGGCCACCGATATCGCCGTGGTCGACCACGTATCCGGTTCGGTGTGGCTCATCGCCAACGCGGTGAACGTGGATGATAAATCCACCCGCGCCGACGCCGCCTACAATGAGGCCGTCGCTCGACTCGACCATATGCAGCGCGATGCCGCCACCCCGGCACCGGACGAGTCCCGCGTCAACATCCTGGACGAAACGGTTGCCCAGCCTGAGCTGCGCTTCCGCACTGAGAAAAGCCACTACGAGCAGGCCGTCGAACGCGCCAAGCAGCACATCGTCGACGGCGACGTGTTCCAGGTGGTCATCTCCCAGCGCCTCGACATCGATTCGCCTGCCGACCCGTTCGACGTGTACCGCGTACTGCGCACGCTGAACCCGAGCCCGTACATGTATTTCATGGCGTTGACCGACGCTCAGGGCCGCGACTTCAACGTGATCGGCTCCAGCCCGGAAACCCTCATCAAGGTGGACAACGGCCACGCGATGACCTTCCCGATTGCCGGATCCCGCCCTCGCGGCGCCACCCCTGAGGAAGACGAAAAATTCGCCAAGGAGCTGCTTGCCGATCCGAAGGAACGCAGCGAGCACATCATGCTCGTCGATCTGTCCCGCAACGACCTGAGCAAGGTGTGCGTGCCGCAGTCCGTGGAAGTCGTGCAGCTCATGGACATCAAGCGTTTCAGCCACATCATGCACATCTGCTCGACGGTCACCGGCAAGGTCGACCCCTCGCTGACCACATTCGACGTGTTCAAGTCCGCGTTCCCGGCCGGCACGCTTTCCGGCGCGCCAAAGCCGCGCGCGGTCGAGATCATCGATGAACTGGAACCGGCCGACCGCGGCATCTACGGCGGCACCGTCGGCTACTTCGATTTCTCCGGCAACATGGACATGGCCATCGCCATCCGCACCGCGTTCCTGCACGATCATGAGGCGAGCGTGCAGGCCGGTGCCGGCATTGTGCTCGACTCCGTGCCCGCCACCGAATGGCGGGAGACGCGCAACAAGGCCGAGGCCAGCGTCGAATCCATCCAGATCGCCGCCCAGCTGCGCGAACTGTAACGTTCAACAGCATAGTTATGCCCCTGCTGGCAACTGCTGTCAGCAGGGGTATAACAATATGCGTATCAGTGGGTTTCACCCATGATGTCGGTGGCGTCGGTTTCGGTGCTCACAGCGGCCTCGATAGCGGCTTCGATGCCGCGCGCCATGGTCGCGATTTCCATGGTCGGCGTGCCGTTCGGCTTGCCTACGCCCTGTGCGGTCGCATACGGCACATGAATGAAGCCGCCCTTGACGCCGGGGAATTTGCGGTCAAGCAGATACAGCACGTTATACATGATGCTGTTGCACACATACGTGCCTGCCGTATATGACATGAATGCGGGAATCCCGTGGTCATTGATGTTCTTGACCATGGCCTTGACCGGCAACGTGGCGAAATACGCGGTGTCACCATCTTCGCGCAACGGCGTATCGAACGGCTGTTCGCCATCATTATCGGGAATACGCGCCTCGGCCAAATTAATGGCCACTTTCTCCACGGTCAGAGCCGAACGGCCACCAGCCTGACCAATGCACAGCACATAGTCAGGCTGGTCGCGCACCATGGCTTCCTCAACCACGGTCGCACTGCGCGTGAACACCGTCGGAATCTCCAATTTCACCACGGTCGCACCGGCGATTTCATCCGGCAACAGCTTGACTGCCTCGAATGCGGGGTTAACCGGCTCGCCGCCGAACGGATCGAATCCGGTCACCAGAATCTTGCTCATTATTAGCTCCTTATTTCACGGATTGTTGTGGTATTTGGACAACGAGGTTATTGCGCGATCAGCATGTAGACGATCTGCACCACGATCATCACCAATGCGGGCAGCACCTGCTTCTTAATCACGCCCATGCGGTCCTTCATATCGAGCATCGCGACGGGCACGATGTTGAAATTGGCGGCCATCGGCGTGCACAGCGTGCCACAGTAGCCACAGGTCAGCGCCAGAATGCCAATCACCGCCGGGTCCGCACCGTAGTTGAGCACGAATGGCGCGCCAATGCCCACGGTCATTACGGTAATTGCGGCGAAGGCGTTGCCCATGATCATCGTGAACAGCATCATGCCCACACCGAACACGATGATGCCCAGCGTGACGTTGCCCTTCGGAATAATGCCGCCGACCAGCGTGGCGATCACGTCGCCAACACCTGCGGCTGTGAAAGTCGCGCCGAGACTGGCCAGCAGCATCGGCAGCATGCAGAGCGCGCCCATGGCAGACAACAGGCGTTCCGAATCGTTGAGGAATACGACCGGCTTGTTGTCATGCGAGAACGCGAACAGAATCACGGCGGCAATCATCACACCGATGCAGCAGCCGGTCAGGGCGCTGACGCTCGGAATCAGGGCGCCGATAATGGCGAACACGCCCAGACACAGGGCGGGAATGAAGATGCGCATGCCGATGCGCTGGAAGTTCGCGGCCACTTCGGCGGTGCTGGGAGTGCTCGAATCGGATGCCGAGCCCTTACGCACTTGGCGGAAGATGGCGGGAATGACCATGATGATAATGAGCACGCCGTCCGCAATGGCCGGAATCCAACGGCCGAATGCGATGACGATACCGAGCGCCGTCCAGAACACGAAAGTGCCGTAGCGGGCCTTGTTGGTTTTATCGAGTAGGTTGCGTACGCCCGCATACACGGACATAAAACCCATGAAAATGTAGAAGAGCTCGAGGATTTTCGTGCCGACGGTCACGCTGGGGTCCATGAAGAACGACATATCAGGCCTCCTTGCCGGTGGTGGTAGTGGTGGCGGCCTGAGCGGCGGCTTCGGCACCGTAGTACTTCTTGCGCAGTCGTGTGTCCTTGATGATGTAATAGACGGCGGTGACCGCCACGGCAATCACCGCGACCGGGATCTCGATAATGGCCATGCGCAACAGTTCGACGTCATAACCCAGCGGCTTCAACGTGGACTGCACGAGCAGCGCACCGGCCGTACCCACGAACAGCACCTGGCCAAAGAACCATGCGACGTTCTCCATGCCGGAAGCCATGCCCTTGAGCTCTTCCACATACTCGTCGTTCGGCTCGCGACCGGACGCTTCAATCGCACCTACCGCCATCGGCATAATGACCGGACGCACGAACCCGGCCACGCCACCGAAACTCACGTTGAACGCGGCGAACACGAGACGCATCACACCATACAGGGCGATCACCATGCCGGGCGTCGCATTCTTCACCTTGCCGATCAGCTGCGCGGCTGCGGTTTTCAGACCGTTGCGTTCCAATGTGCCGGTGACCAGCAACACGATGATGAAAATCGCCATGCTGCGGTTCGAGACGAACGACGTGCCCAACGTGGTCAGGAAGCCGTCGACGCCAATGCCGCCGACCAGCGCGGTCACCACAGCCGCCACGATAATGATCAGAATCGCATCAAGTTTGAGGGCGAAACCCACAATCACGATCACGATTCCCAATAACACGAGATAATTTGGTTCCATGCGAGAAATCCTTCCTGTACTGCACGCGCATTGCGCTGTATCATTGCGCCGCAAGCGTGCCCGGATATGGATAGTGTACGACGGAAATCACGATTCAACTGTCTTATCGCGCACATTGCAGGTTATTACATGAGCCTACGGGCATATAAGCGTATGGGCGCATGAGCGTCGGCTGAGCCCGGTCGGCATGGTGTTCGCTATGATGGACAGTCGGACTTTGGTAAGAGACAGTATTCGTAACAGGCAAGTAGGTTATTCATGGCTATTGAGGTGCAGGGACTTGAAATTCAGATCGGCGCGCGCACGCTGCTTCACCCCACCAACTTCCATGTGGCCAAGGGAGACAAGATCGGTCTGGTGGGCCGCAACGGTGCCGGCAAGACCACGCTGACCCGCGTGATCACCGGTGACATGCTGCCCACCGCCGGCAAGGTGCGCGTCTCCGGCAAGCTCGGCTACCTGCCGCAGGACACGCACGCCTCCGACCCCACGCAGACCGCGCTCGACCGCATGATGAGCGCGCGCGACATCGCCACCATCATCAACCGCATCCGCAAGGCCGAAAAGGATATGACCGACCCGGATCCGGACGTGATGAGCAAGGCCATGACCCGGTACGACAAGGCCATGCAGGACTTCGACAAGGCCGGCGGATATGCGGCCCAGTCCGAGGCGATCTCCATGGCCGCCTCGCTCGGCCTGCCGCAGGAGGTCATGGAGCAGCAGCTCGGCACGCTCTCCGGTGGCCAGCGCCGCCGCATCGAGCTGGCGCGCATCCTGTTCTCCAACGCCGACACCCTGATTCTCGACGAGCCGACCAACCACTTGGATGCCGATTCCATCGAATGGCTGCGCGGCTACTTGAAGAAGTACGAGGGTGGCTTCCTGGTCATCTCCCACTCCACCGAACTGCTGGACGAAGTGGTGAACAAGGTCTGGCATCTGGACGCGCAGCTCGGCCAGATCGACATGTATTCGCTCGGCTGGAAGGCCTACCTGCACCAGCGCGTGGTGGACGAGGAGCGCCGCCGCCGCGAACGCGAAGTGGCCGAGAAAAAGGCCGACCGTCTCATGAAGCAAGGCATCCGACTGCACGCCAAGGCCACCAAGGCCGTGGCCGCGCAGAACATGATGCGCCGTGCCGAAAAGCTGCTGGAAAACACCTCCGAGGCGCAGAAGGCCGAGAAGGTGGCGGACATCCGTTTCCCCGAGCCCGCGCCCTGCGGCCGCACGCCGATCATGGCCAAGGATATTTCCAAGGCCTACGGTTCCAACATCGTGTTCGCCGGCGTGAACCTGGCCATCGACAAGGGCTCGCGTGTGGTGATCCTCGGCTACAACGGTGCCGGCAAGACCACCACGCTGCGCCTGCTGGCCCACATCGAGGAGCCGGACACCGGTTCCGTGGAATACGGTCACGGCTGCAAGATCGGCTACTTCGCGCAGGAGCACGACACTTTGGATCTGAACGCCACCGTGTTGGAGAACCTGCAGCATGTGGCGCCCGAGCTCGACAACACGCAGGCCCGTTCGATTCTCGGCTCGTTCCTGTTCTCCGGTGACGACGCGATGAAACCGGCCCACGTGCTTTCCGGCGGTGAGAAGACCCGTCTGGCTCTGGCCACGCTGGTCACCTCGCGAGCCAACGTGCTGCTGCTCGACGAGCCCACCAACAACCTCGACCCCGCTTCCCGTGAGGAGATTTTGAAGGCCATTGCCAAGTATGAGGGCGCCATCGTGCTCGTCACCCACGATGAGGGTGCCGTCGAGGCGCTCAACCCCGAGCGCGTGCTCCTCATGCCCGACGGCGACGAAGACCTCTGGAATGATTCGTACCTCGAACTCGTAGCCGAAGAATAGTCCTACCGTGGCCCCTGTCGGGAGCTGTCAGCGAAGCTGACTGAGGGAAGTCGTCCGACAAAGAAAGCAAAGGAGTCACCAACCATGCCAACCACAACAGGCCAGAAGATCGCCATCGTCACCGGCAGCGCGCTGGGTTTGGGCTACGAGCTCGCCAGCCAACTCATCGCCAAGGGCTGGCGGGTGGCCGGCATCGACTTCAATGCCGAACGTCAGGCCGAACTGACCGCACAGTGGCCGGCCGAATCCTATCACGCCTTTGTCGGCGACATCACCGACGAAGCATTTGTCAGGGAATCCGTGGCGAGCATCGCCGCGCTCGGCCACATCGACCTGCTCATCAACAACGCCGGCCAGCCTTCGTTCAAAGTGCCCACCGCCTACGAGGCCGCCGACGTTGACAAATGCCTCAAGGGACTCAAAGGCATGATCCTGTGGACGGTGGAAACCCTCAAGGCCTGCGGCGAACAGAATGTGAAAATCGCTCAGATCATGAGCACGGCCGCCACACGTGGCAACGCGAACGAAAGCGTGTACTGCGCCACCAAGTGGGGTGAGAAGGGCTATACCAAGAGTCTGCAGGCCGCATACAAGGGCACCAGCGTCAAGGTGATCGCCGTCTATCCGGGCGGCATCGACACCGCTTTCTACCGTGACAGTCACGACTACGTCTCCGAGGCCAAGCAGCACACCTTCATGCAGCCCGGTCCGCTGGCCGAAGTCATCCTTTTCAACCTGATCAACGAAGCCAACCTCACCGTCACCGACATCGAAATCAATCGCAATAGCTGAGCTGGCAGGTTATACACATATCCACCGATTCGGCCGAGCTGGTTGCGCGCAGAAGTTGGTTATGCCATCGTGAGTTGTATCCGTGAATAACGCGGTTCACGGATACAACCATTGGGGGGATGGCATGGAGTCCTATGCATACAACACGTTCTTCACACTTGATGAGGCGCGAGACCTCGCCCAGAAAACACTGGAACAATGCCGTGCCAGATCGATGCGCACTTCACAGGAGCTTTGCTTCAGCCATGGCACCAGGCTACAGCTTGCTGGCATGACGGCCACACTGAATTACAAGCCCAACTATGACCCCAGCAAACTGCATGTTACGGTTTCTGGAGCTGAAAGATTATCGAATCTCACCGAAACGCAATGTCATTACTGGGGCCATGGCATGGATCAGATGATGATTGATGATCTTATTGCCGTGGTCTCAGTGGAACAGGCTCTGTGCCAAATTGCACAGTTCGTCGATATGGAAAGCATGGTCATTGCCTTGGATTGGGCCACCTGCCGTAATGAGCATTTGAAACAGACAACGAAAAACAAGATATCGTTGTTCCTCACCGATATAGGTAGATTCCCAGGTATTAGATTATTCCGAAAAGCGTTATCATTATGCCGAGAAAACACTGATTCGCCGCAAGAAAGTATCCTTCGCCTTGAATCGGTAAAACGTGTATTACCTGAGTTGACGGTGAATGCTCCGATATACCTCCCGTTGCAAAACAAAGAAGTGATTGTGGACATGGTGTATCCGAATGACCATGTGATTCTGGAATATGACGGACGATACCACTACGACAGGAACCGATGGGAAGGTGATATTGAGAAAAGGAACAATCTCTCATTCGCAGGGTATAAGACTTTTCCGGCTACAAGGAGGACGTTCGCTACTACGCAGAATCTGGATGAGTATTTCAGAATCGTAGGGAGCGCGATTGCGTAATACCGTAATACCGGTTCATTTTCGCAATGAGATATGACTGGACTTATTCATTAGGTCGATTCTTCACTCATTAGGTCATTAGTCCATCAACGTCGGTATTGGAATGGCGTCATTTCAATGGCGGATGTCAGTGGTCACCGACCTAATGAATGAAGAATTGACCTAATAAGTGGTTGGAAGTGTTTCAGCGCGAAAATGTAAGAGTCTCAAATAAGTCTCCAGTGGGGCTTTCTTGCCATCGTCATTCAAACAAACCGGTATGACGTACACAATAAGCTGAAACTTTGAATATGTCTGTTATCTTGGGGCCCAAGAAACATGCGAAGGATTGACTATCCGCATCAGTGACGATGAGTTTGAACGGGCCATTGAACAGGTACTGGACGATTTGCCTGAACGGTTTGCGCGGGTGCTGGAGAACGTCGGCATCGCCGTGGCGGACGAACCCAACGAGCGCGAACTGGCCACAATGAGCAATCCGTTCGGTGAGTTGCTCGGATTGTACGAGGGCATCCCCATCACGAAACGAACCACGGGTTACAGCGGCGTGATGCCGGACGTCATCACCCTGTTCAAGGGGGCGCATGAACGCGTATGCTCGACACAGGCCGAGATATGCCAGCAGATTCGCAAAACCGTGTTGCACGAGATCGGCCATTATTTCGGCTTTGATGACGAGTATCTGCACTCGCATGGCTACTGAAGCGATGCCGTTCCACCAGCGGGGAGTCGCCGTGCCGCCATACGTCGCCAGGTCAACTGCAGATGGTGTAGCGCGCGGATGATGGCGCAACGGTCCTCGGCGAACCATTCGATGGCGAGCGCGGCGTTGGACTCGGCGGCCGGCTCGTTCACACGCCAATAGCCGATATGGATGATGTTCTCCGGGCTGGTGGTGGAGCAGGCCATCGACCAGAACGTCCTGATGCCGCGCGCGGCCATCGGGGCCATCTTCGGGTTGGCGAGCACCGCCTGTTCGGCGGCTTCCCAGGTCTGCTGGATGGCGGCGTCATACGAATCAATGTAATGCTCGAAAGACTCCCATTCCCCGAGCCAGTCGGTGATGTCGAAGGCCGTGGAATCCGTCTCCATGTGGTAGCGGTCGAGTCCGCTGGTGGGTTCGTCGAGGATGATGAGGTCCTTGCCGCACATCAGGGCCGAGCCGATGGCGACCCGCTGCTTCTGCCCGCCGGACAGGCTCATCAGATGCCGTTCGGCGAACGCCACAAGGTCAAGATCGGCCATGACCTGATTGGCTTGAGCGGTGATGCCGGCATCCATCTCGTCGAGTCCGATGAGCAGTTCCTCGCGCACGTTGTCGGAGAACAGCTGGTAGTTGAAATCCTGCATGACCAGGAATCCGGCGCGGGTCAGGTCGCGCGGCTTCGCGCAAAGGCAATAGTCTGTCTGTGTTTTTTAGCACGTCAAAACTGAATGCTCGCCCGGAATTCGCCTTCGGCCGGTTGGCCGAGTTCCAGCCTGGCTCCCATCGCCTCGCATGCCGCACTGGCGATGGGCAAACCGAGCCCCACGCCGGGCACGGCGCTGATACGCGAGTTCTCGCCGCGATGGAACGGCTGAATCAGCTCGTTCAGATCATTCGGCAGCGTCTCGTCCGTGGTGTTCGTGACGGTCAGACGGGATCCGCTTCCATCCTCATCCGATACGACGGTTACGTCGATCGTCCCATCGTCCGTGTTGTGCACGACGGCGTTGCGCAGCAGGTTGCCGACCGCCAGTTCCAGCAACGCCGGGTCGGCGGCTGGAGTGAACGTTCACCATGAGTACGCAGCCTCAATGTCGCTTTTATTGCACATGATGACATATGCAGTAAAAGTGACATGGTGATGCTGGGCGGGAGGATGCACGCGTGGCGCGGGCGGGGTGTGGTTCGTGGCTATCGGCTAGTATGGTGCGGTCACGACAGAGGGAGGCATGCTGTGGCCGATGTGATGCGGGAGCTGGAACGGCTGCGACCGGTGTATGAGACGGGCGTCCTGCGGTTGCTGTTGCGCCATAACGCGATGCTGTACGTGTCGCTGCTGCGTTCCACGTTCGACCCGCTCACCGGTGAACTGCCGCGCGAGACCGTGGAGGAGCGGTTCGCGCAAAGTCTGAACGCTCTGCCCGATGCCGGCGAGTATGCGCCGCGCGAGGACCAGACCTTCGCCGAGGCCGCCCATCAGATCCTCGCCGACCTGACCCGTGAAGGTGAAGGCGACTACGCCTGGCTCGCCAACTCGCATGATGCGGCCTCGCACCGATTCCTCTACCGTTTGACGGCCCGCGCCCACCGCGCCATCGAGGCGCTGAGCAGGCTCGAAGACGAATCACGCGCCCTGTCCGGCGCGCAGGCCAACAGCATCATCATGGAAATCGAGCACGCGCGTATGCAGCTGACCGCCGACCCCGGCGAGCGCATCAAACTCCTCAACCGTGAAATCAAGGAACGCAAGCACGAGATCAAACGCATCCAACAGGGCAAGCAGCACGCCACGCTGAGCGAAGCCCAGGTGGAGGACGTGATCGCCGTGATCCACAACACGCTGCGCGGCGTGCCCATCGACCTGCGCGAACTCGTGCTCGACGAGCGGGACAACGGCGACGCATTGCGCCGGCGCATGCAGGCCGGCGACATCAGCGTGGACGAGAACCTGACCCGCTACCACGATGAATACCGCCGCTCGTTCAGCGAATCGGACAGTGGCCGCCGCTTCGAGGACGCCTTCCAGGTGATCATCACCGACAAGGGCCGCCAACAGATCGACGAAGCCCTGCGCGCCATCGCCAAAACCCCGTATCTGGCCGGCGAATCCGGCGTGCTGTTCAGCCAGATCCGCGACGAGCTGGCCCGCATCTACGACGGCATCGAGGCCGTGCGCCGCCAGATGCGCGTCTCCGACGAAGCGATCAGCCGGCTCGTGCGCCAGCAAACCGACACTCGCTACCGTACGATGCTCATCCGCTTGAACCGACTGTACGCGCGCCTCAATGCGGATGCGAAAACCCATATGGGAGACGCCTCGCGCCCGTACGACACGGCCACCGCGGACGCGCTGTTCGCGCCATTGCCGATGCGCCCGGCCAAAATCCATGACCCGCGCCACCGCACCCGGCCTGAACGACCTCGCCGTCGAAGCCCCGCAGGCGACTACGGTGGCCGATCTGCGGGACATGGTCAACAGCGGCGGCCCCCGACTCCTGCGCATGGTCAGCCTCATCCGGCGCAACCCGGTGACCGTTGACAGGTCCGGCGCAACCCGCGTGGACATCGCCGCCAGCTTCAACCGGCTGCCCGACAGCGAACGCCGCGAAAGCGAGATCGTCGGTTTCCTGGGCGGGCTGGGGGCCGTAAGTGGCAGCGCCATCGCTACTGAGTCGTCCGCTGACGGCGTCGGCATCGGCTGCGCCATCGCCGGCGAGCCGGCTCCGGCGCAGCGCGGTGATACCGCGACTTGGCATTGCGTGTCGATCGACGGCGAGCCCCGGGACTGGATCACCAGACCGGTGCTGGCCGACATGGACGAACTGAACACCATCGTGGAGGAAGGATGACCGTGGCCGAGGAATACACGGAACACGAGGAACACATGGACAACGCCAACCCGTACGCCCTGTTCGAAGGCGACACCGGCGACATGCCGGCCGAGGCACGCATGGCCGCCATCGCCCTCAAACGCGACCGCTAT
>JAIJEI010000191.1 GCA_022739095.1 Bifidobacterium sp. | reverse complement strand
CGCCTGGCCGGACAAATCCACCACATCCATCATGGCGATGTGGCAGCAGGCGCTCATCGACTGCGCCTCCATCCGCCATGCCGCCGACGATGACGAACGTCTGACCATGACCGGCGAGGCCAGCCGCATCGAATGGCTGCTCAAATGGCAGCTGCTCGAAAAACTGCGTCGCAAAATCACCGCGACATCCGCACCCGGCGTGGCCAACGGATGGAACGACCCGCGACTGAAGGTCATCGACCTGAAATGGGCGGCGCTTGACCCTGCGGACAGCATCTTCACCAAACTCGAACCCCGCACCGAACGGGTGGTGAGCGCCGCCGACATCGCACGCGCCGTCACCGAACCGCCGGAAGACACCCGCGCCTGGCTCAGGGCAAAACTCGTGGCACGATTCGGTAGCGAGGTGGCTGCCGCCAGCTGGTCCCGACTCACTGTTCGCGACCCGCGCGCCGCAGACGAGGGTGAGGCGGTCGAATTCTACGGCAATGCCGGCCATATGGCCGCTACCGACCATCACCTGTTCTCCCTCGATATCTTCGATCCGCTCGCCTTCACCAAGGCGCGCTGCGAAACCGAACTCAATTCGGCCGAACACGCCATCGATCTGCTGAAGTCGCTGGCCATCAACGCCGAACGATAGACTTGGTAGCTATGGAAGAAACACGCGAAGAGACCCCACAGGACCTGCGCAACCTTGCGCTCAAAGTCGCCGGCCTGCTCGAAGAAGCCGGCCAGCATGCCCTCCACGACCAACTCAATCCGCGTAACCTCGCCCAGCCGAGCACCGAGGACGCGGACCGTGGCCCCCGCTACAAGCTTGAAGTGGACAACAAGATCATGCGCTTCATGAGCACCAGAATCGCCGACATCGCCCACTTCGACGGCTTCTGGACCACCCGCCCGGCCGAAAGCCGCCCTGGCCAGCGCTACTGGTACATCGGTAAGATCGACGGTGTGATCAACTATGTACGCCGCATGAGCGAATGGACGGTGACCGCCGCCCTGTTCGAATTCGGCCCGGACAACGAGCCCAAGCCGATCATCGGCATCGTGCACGCGCCGGCACTCGGCCTGACCTATCTGGCCGCCAAGGGGGCGGGTGCCGTGCGCATCCACAAGACCGCCGTCGGCGAGAAGCGTGACAAGGTCGTGCCGTCGATGACCTCCTCGTTGGACGATTCCGTGCTGAGCTACGGCATGTCCTTCATCCCCAGCGAATCGCAGCGCGCGCTCGACGTGGCCTCCCTGCTTGCCGGACGCCCGGCCGACATCAAGCGCGTGGGTCCCGCCTCGCTCGACCTGTGCAAGGTGGCCGACGGCACCTACGACGCCTACTTCGAGCCGATGCTGCACGTGTGGGATATCGCGGGCATCGCCGCCGGCACCGTAGTGGTCTGGGAGGCACAGGGTACGCTGAGCCGTTGGGACGGCGAACGCATCCACTGGCGTCACGATAACGATGTGGTGGCCACCAATGGGCTTATCATCCGCGAATTGCAGCATTACCTGCAGCAGTATCCGTGGCCCGACTCCATCAACCAGCGATAATTTTTCGGCTCCTCCAGCTCCTCTCGGTGAGGGGAGCTTTAGAACCCAAAAGAAGACAACATGCCACAACAATTCGAGCAACCTCAAGCCCAGCAGGCCGCGACCCAGGAAGACGACGCCCTCGCCATCACGCAGGCCGCCGCCCAAACCGAGTCCACCGACCAGGCCGACGTGTTGGACGACATCCTCGATGACATCGAATCCACCTTGGAAACCAACGCCGAGGAATACGTCAACAGCTTCGTGCAAAAAGGCGGCGAGTGATGCCCCAACTGCGTGACAGCGGCACCCGCTCACTGCACGCCACGGAACCCGTACCATCCGCTGAGATGGACGGGTTCTGCCGTATTTTCGGTGTCGAAACCGAATACGGCGTGGCGGTCACCGGTGCCGAACGCCCCGTGGACGCCGGCCAGGTGGCGATGACCATGTTCCAGCCCATCGTCTCGCGCTCCCGCTCCACCAATACCTACCTGTCCAACGGCTCGCGCCTGTACTTGGACGTCGGCTCCCACCCCGAATACGCCACCGCCGAAGCGCGCGACCCGCGCGAGGCCCTGGCCCAGGATCTCGCCGGCGAACACGTGATGCGCAACCTGGCCCTGAAGGCCCAGCGCAAGCTGCGCGAATCCTACGGTGCACACGCCACGATCCATGTGTTCAAAAACAACGTCGACTCCGCCGGCCACGCCTTCGGATGCCACGAAAACTACCTGGTCCGCCGCTTCGTGCCGTTGGAGACCATCGAACACCAGCTGCTGCCGTTCCTCATCACCCGCCAGCTGTACACCGGTGCCGGCCGCATGACCCCGGACGGCTTCCAGATCACCCAGCGTGCGGACTTCTTGGATGAGGCCGTCTCCTCAGCCACCACCCGCTCCCGCCCGATGGTCAACACGCGCGACGAGCCGCACGCCGACCCTGACTCCTTCCGCCGTCTGCACGTGATCATCGGCGACTCGAGCCGTTCGCAATGGTCCACATGGATGAAGCTTGCCGTAACACACTTGGTACTGTGCGTAATCGAAGACGCTTTCCGCCACGGCACCCCGTCCGGTTTCGAACACTGTGCCTTCGCCGACCCAGCCGCGGCCAACCGCACCGTCAGCCGATTCCTCGACGATCCGTACGCCGAACTGACGCTCGAATCAGGCGAATCCGTGTCCGCACTGGGCCTGCAGCGCCGGTACTATGCGGCGGTCAAGGACTTCATCGAAACCCATGGCGCTGCGCTGGCCAGTTCGCTGCCGGACACCACGGTCGACACGATTATGGGGGAGTGGAGCCGTATTCTGGACGCGTTGGAGCATGGTGCATATGATGCGCTCGCCGATCGCGTGGACTGGGCATCTAAGAAGCGCCTGTTCGACGCGCTCAAACGCCGTCGCCCGGACGTCACCTTCGCCCAGATGGAACAGCTTGAGCTCGACTACCACGACATCGCCAACGGCCGCCTGTACGGTTCGTTCGTAGCCCGCAACCAAATGCGTGAGCTGCTGACAGGAGACGACGTGGAATACGCCGTGCACAACCCGCCGACCGACACCCGTGCCGCCCTGCGTGGCCGGTTCGTGGACGCGGCCCTGAACGTCGGAGCCCAGTTCTCCGCCGACTGGATCCACCTGACCCTGACCGCCCCCGAACGCCGGGAAGCCATACTCCTCGACCCCTTCGAGGCCGAGCCCACCCCGGAATTCGAGCAGCTTATGGAAGCGCTGTAGATTCCAAGCGAAGGAGTGTGAGACGCATGTTCACGGTGGCAGTGGTCGAAGACGACGAAACGGCAGTGGCAAAGCTGCGCGCATGCTTGGACCGGTATGCCGAAACCCACGCCGGCGTGCAATTCGATGTGACCGTGTTCGGCGAGCCGACAAGTTTCCTCAACCCATACAGCGTGACCGGTTGGTCCTCTACCGTACGCAAAGCCGTGGCATGCGCGGTTGGCTTCGATCCAACGGCCTGCGGTTTTGGAGACCGCTGCTCTACCTGCTGAGCTACGCGCATAGGTGGATATGAGTAAAGCCC
>JAIJEI010000190.1 GCA_022739095.1 Bifidobacterium sp. | reverse complement strand
CTCGATTTTGCGACCCACCGGGAAGGAGAATCCGGTGCCCTGATAGGTGGAGGCGGGTGCCAGGAAGGCCCAGAAATAGCCGTCAATCTCAGCCTTGACCTGCTTTTTGATAGCCTCGACCGGGGTCAGGATCTGCACCTCGGTGAAGTCGTTGTGGCGGTAATTGGACAGCAGTGGCTTGTCGTTCTCGGAGATGGTGTCGAACTGGAACATCACGAGGTCGGCGTCATACTCGCGCATGGCGTTCAGGCAGTCCTCCACCAGCGTGGGTGCCACGGTGTCGTCGGAATCGGCGAAGTATATGTACGCGCCGGTGGCCCCGGCGATACCGGCGTTGCGGGCGTCGGACAGGCCGCCGTTGGGCTTGTGAATCACGCGTATGCGCGGGTCGCGGGCGGCCCAGGCGTCGCACATGGTCGGGCAATTGTCGGGCGAGCCGTCGTCGACCAGCAGAATCTCCAGATTGGCGTACGTCTGCGCAGCAACGGACGCCACGCATTCGTCGAGGAACTTCTCGACCTTATATACCGGAATAATGATGCTGACCAACGGATCCTGTTCCATATCTCCAGCGTAGCGCCGCCGCACGAACGCGGCGGCGCCGTGGGTTCGCGGACCGCGAAACCCTCAGAAATCCCAGTCGTCGTCGTCGGTCTCCTCGGCTTTGCCCATCACGTAGGAGGAGCCGGAGCCGGAGAAGAAGTCATGGTTTTCGTCGGCGTTCGGGCTCAGGGCGGCCAGGATCGCGGGGTTCACATCGCAAATCTCAGCCGGGAACAAAGCCGGGTAGCCAAGGTTCATCAGCGCCTTGTTGCCGTTGTAGCGCAGGAACTTCTCCACGTCTTCGGTCAGGCCCACACGGTCGTAGAGGGACTGGGTGTACTCCACCTCGTTGTCGTACAGCTCGTTGAGCAGGTCGTACGTGTAGTCCTGCAGATCCAGGCGCTCGGCATCGCTCAGGTGGGCGATGCCCTTCTGGTACTTGTAGCCGATGTAGTAGCCGTGGACGGCCTCATCGCGGATAATCAGACGAATCACGTCGGCGGTGTTCGTCAGCTTGGCGTGCGCGGAGAAGTACATCGGCAAATAGAAGCCGGAGTAGAAAAGGAAGGATTCGAGCAGGGTGGAGGCCACCTTGCGCTTGTACGGGTTGTCGCCCTCGTAATAGTCGAGCACGATCTCCGCCTTCTTCTGCAGGAACTCGTTGTTCTCGCTCCAGTCGAATGCGGCGTCGATCTGTTCGGTGGAGCACAGGGTGGAGAAGATGGACGAGTAGCTTTTGGCGTGCACGGATTCCATGAAGGCGATGTTGGTGTACACGGCCTCCTCGTGCGGGGTGAGCGCGTCCGGAATCAGACTCACGGCACCGACCGTGCCCTGGATGGTGTCGAGCAGGGTCAGGCCGGTGAAGACGTGCATGGTGAGCGTGTGCTCGTCCTCGGTCATCTTCTGCCAGCTAGGGATGTCGTTGGAGACGGGGACTTTTTCGGGCAGCCAGAAGTTGCCGGTCAGGCGGTCCCAGACCTCAAGGTCTTTCTCGTCTTCAAGGCGGTTCCAGTTGATTGCGGAGACGCGGTCGATGAGTTTCAGCGGTTTGCGCGGAATGGAAATCGGTGCCATGGGTGTTCCTTTTACTCGTTGTCGGTATCGTCGTTGGACTTGTTTTCGAACTCCTCCGGCGCGGTCAGCCGGAGCAGTGCTCTATAGATGGTTCGTGACATTGTTGGCTCCTTAGAATGGTGGAGCTCCCCTCAGTCCGCTTCGCGGTCAGCCCCCCCTCAGGGAGGGGAGCCAAGAAAGGGAGCCCGATATATGAATGGACATCTCTGGTTGTTCGATGCGTGCGGAGACCGCCGTCTGAGGCCGAAGGCGTACGAAGGTACGTCGAGTGCCGAAGAAATGCGGTATACGCTCCATCGAACGATCAGAGCATGCAGCTGACGCAGCCTTGGACTTCAGTGCCTTCCAGGGCTTGCTGGCGGATGCGGATGTAGTAGAGGGTTTTGATGCCCTTGCGCCAAGCGTAGATCTGGGCTTTGTTGAGGTCGCGGGTGGTGTCGGTGTCCGGGAAGAACAGCGTCAGCGACAGGCCCTGATCCACGTGCTGGGTGGCCTCGGCGTACGTGTCGACGATGGCCTTCCAGCCGATCTCGTAGGCGTCCTTGTAGTACTCAAGGTTGTCGTTGGTCATGTAGGCGGCCGGGTAGTACACGCGCCCGATCTTGCCTTCCTTGCGAATCTCGATCTTGGAGGCGATCGGGTGAATCGAGCTCGTGGAATGGTTGATGTATGAGATCGAGCCGGTGGGCGGCACGGCCTGCAGGTTCTGGTTGTAGATGCCGTCCTTCAGGATCGCGTCGCGAAGGGCCTCCCAGTCGGCCACGGTCGGAATCGCGATGCCGTACTGTTCAAACAGCGCGCGGACCCGTTCGGTGCGGGGGGCGAGCGAACGGCGGCCATCGGTGTATTTGTCGAAGTAGTTGCCCGTGCCCGCCGGCTTGGCGTAGTCGCTTGCAGCGAAGCTCGCGAACGCGCGGCCATGTTCCAAGGCAAGTGCGTGCGAGGCGCGGTAGGCGTGGTAGGCGACCGTCATGAAGTACAAGTCGGTGAAGTCGAGGCCTTCTTCGGAACCATACTGGATGCCTTCACGGGCCAGGAAGCCGTGCAGGTTCATCTGGCCGAGGCCGATGGCGTGGCCCTCCTCGTTGGCCCGGCGGATCGAGGGCACCGCGTTGATACTGGTGTGCTCGGATACCGAGGTGAGCGCGCGGATCGCGGTCTCCACCGTGTGGGCCAGGCCGCCGTCCATCGCCTTGGCGATGTTGAGCGAACCCAGATTGCAGGAGATATCGCGGCCGACGTGCGCGTACGTGAGGTCCTCGTTGTAGGCGCTCGGCTCCTGGACCTGCAGGATTTCCGAGCACAGGTTGGACATGGTCACGCGGCCCTCGATCGGGTTCGCGCGGTTGACCGTGTCTTCGAACACGATGTACGGGTAGCCGGATTCGAACTGCAGCTCCGCGATGGTGGTAAAGAACTTGCGGGCGTCGATGTAGGTCTTCTTGATGCGGTCGTCGGCCACCATCTCGTTGTAATGCTCGGTGACGGAGATATCCGCGAACGGCTTGCCGTATACGCGCTCCACGTCGTACGGGCTGAACAGGGCCATCTGCGCCCGCTGCTTGGCCAGTTCGAACGTGATGTCCGGGATCACCACGCCGAGCGCCAGCGATTTGATGCGGATCTTCTCGTCCGCGTTCTCTCGCTTGGTGTCCAGGAAACGCAGGATATCCGGGTGGTGGGCGTTGAGATACACCGCGCCCGCGCCCTGACGCGCGCCGAGCTGGTTGGCGTAGGAGAAGGAGTCCTCCAGCAGCTTCATGATCGGGACCACGCCGCTGGACTGGTTTTCGATGTGCTTGATCGGGGCGTCGAGTTCACGCAGGTTGCTCAGCAGCAGGGCCACGCCTCCGCCGCGCTTGGAAAGCTGCAGGGCCGCGTTGATGCCGCGCGAAATCGACTCCATGTTGTCTTCGATGCGCACCAGGAAGCAGCTGACCGGTTCGCCACGCTGGGCCTTGCCGAGGTTC